>JBDLRO010000205.1:0-2750 GCA_039800025.1 Actinomycetota bacterium
GTTGCGCACAGAAGTTCGGTTCGGACAATGCGAAGGCCCCGATACAGGTCTCTTCGTGGGCGTATGACTCCCACGAAGGTGCTTCATTCGTTACCGTGGAGCAACGCTGCGTGACGAGGAAGTTGCTCGAGAGGGGCAGATTCGGCGTCGATGATTCATGCAGCTCGAGGAAATCATGACGATCCGAACGATGAGAAACAGACGGTCGTATCGGTTCGCCGCGTGTGCGGCGATCGTGTCGTCGGCTCTCGTCACTGGCGTTGCCGGCGGAGTCCCACCAGTTTCCGCTGCCTCAGGGAATCCGGGTGATGCAGTCGCGGTCGTCATCGAAGGTCAAGGAAATGGACACGGTCGAGGGCTCAGCCAGTACGGGTCTCTCGGATGGGCAACGATCCACAATCGAGACTGGACGTGGATCCTCGACCACTATTACGGCGGTACCGTCGCCGGCATTGCACCTGCGGGACTGCGGATCACGGTTGCTCTGGCCGCCCATGACGGGCGCCAGACGGCGGTCGTCGCTGCGAACGGCAATGCAACGTGGGTCGGGGGAACAGCTGGTTCATTCGGCTCTCTCATCGCTCGAGAAGTGGCTTCGACGGGGACGACAGCCACGTACAAGGTCTGGGGAAACGCCAGCCGAACCTGCCCGTCGGCAACGGACTCGTTGTCGAGTTGGCGGTACCTCGGGGAGATGAAAGCGAGTTTCAACGCTGCAGGACCTCGATTCGCCGTGAGCGGTGGCGACGATCCGAACACGCCTGTCGGATCACTCCTCGGAGTCTGTGACGGATCCGGGGCGATCCGGCACTACCGCGGCCAGATCTACGCGACGAACCGGTCGGACGGCGCGAATCGGACCATCAACGACATCGGGATCGAGTCCTATTTGCGCGGCGTCGTCCCACGCGAATCCCCGGCCTCGTGGGCGGACCGTGCGGGAGGTGCGGGCATCAATGCCCTCAGGGCACAGTCCGTTGCCGCGCGCTCGTACGCGCTCGCTCAAGGCGGCACGTACGCGGGCAAGAGATACCCCCACGCGAAGACATGCGACACGGATTCCTGTCAGGTGTACGGCGGAGCCGGGACGCGCGTCAATCCGACGGCAGCCGTGGTGGTTCTCGAGGATCCCCGCACGGATCGGGCGATCGCGGACACGGCGGGAGTCATCCGGATCAGGGAGGCCTTTCCGCTGAACCCGGTGTCGACCGAGTTCTCGTCCTCGAATGGTGATCGCACTGCGGGCATCAACTTCGTTCCTGTCGACGACGATGGCGACAAGCAGGACTCCAATCCATGGAGCCGCTGGACGCGCATCCTCTCCGCGCCGGCGCTTGCCAGCAGGTACGGACTGTCGAAGATCACCAAGGTCGAGATGGTCACCGACACGTCGATCAGCCAAGGTCTCTACGGCGTCACCCCAGCTTGGGCAGTCAGCGTCAAGTTCTTCGATGGCACGAAGTCGGTGACCGTCAAGGCATCCGAACTGCGCAGCGCCTTCGGATTCCCGTCATCGTCGATTCGAGCCCGCCTCGTCACACGGGACTACGCATCGAACGACGACTTCGTCTTCATCGGCGACTCGGTGGGCACGAGTGTTGCGGCGAACGATGCGACTGGAATGCTCCCCACTCTTCTCGACCGAGTGTTCAATTCCGCTCGATACGACTCGCAGGGATACCGCTGCACTGTCGGCAACTGTCCACCTGCGACGTCGGACGGTTTGACCATCGCAAAAGGCCTGAGCGGTTCGCCCGATGTGGCCATCGTCGAGTTGGGATACAACGACGGTCAGTCGGGCCTCGGTGCCGAGATCGATCAGGTCATGCAAGCCCTCGTTTCGAAGGGGGTCCGCGTCGTCGGCTGGGTGACGATGTCCGAACGTCGAATCGTCAATGGGTCCTCTCCCTTTGCAACCGGCAACCAGGCCTTGAGAGCGGCTGCGAGTCGTTGGCCCCAATTGCGAATCTTGAACTGGGACGTCCACAGTCGCGGCAGCGCCAATGATCGGTGGTTCAGCGACAACGTCCATCTCTCGCCCACCGGTCGCGCGCAGTTCGCACTGTGGCTGAGGGAGCGGGCTTTCGAATTGTCCCGGGGACAGGCGCCCGCGGTCGACCAAACGGTGAAGATCTCGTCACTGCGCAATCTCCGTATTCCGATGGCTGGCAACTACGGCATTCCGACATCCGATGTCGTTGCTGTGAGTTTCAACCTGACTGCGGTCGGTCCCGAAGGTCCCGGCTACATGACGGTGTGGCCATGTGCGAGTCAGCAGCCCCCGACGTCGTCGATCAATTTCACCACTGGGCAGACCGTGGCGAACGCTGTGATCGCTCCGGTGAATCTCTCGGCTGATCCATCTGGTTCAGTTTGCATCGCCTCGACGCAACCGTCGCATGTCGTGATCGATGTCAACGGATGGTTCTCTGCAGCATCGGGACTCAAGACGATTACTCCTGCTCGCGCCATGGATACGCGCAATGGCACCGGCGGTGTCCCGATTGCACGTGTCGGTCGATCGGGCGGTTCCGGTGCTCCGCTGCCTCTGCAGATGACCGGTCTGAACGGCATTCCTGCAACCGGAGTCTCAGCCGTATCGATCAACCTGACTGCGACGAACACTTCTGGAGCGAGCGGTGGCGGCTATGTCACCGCTTATCCGTGCGGGACGACACCGCCTCTCGCATCGAATCTCAACTATGTCAACGGACGAACGGTCGCCAATGGTGTCGTCGTTCCGGTATCCG
>JBDLRO010000206.1:0-6903 GCA_039800025.1 Actinomycetota bacterium
CCCGAATCCCACCGACAAACACGGCCCTGGAGGCTTCATGAGTGATCACCAGACATCTGCATTGCAGCGGCTCCGAACACTGAACATCGTTTTCGGAGTCCTGTTCATCGTCCAAGCAGTAGTCCTGCTCATCGTCGCGGAAGCCGCAAAGTTGCCCGTCAGGGGTTCGTTCCTCACCGACGCACCGGGAAGCGGTCAGTACGGTTCGCGCGACATCTTCGACCTACGAGTCGACTGGGTCGTCGCCATCTTCCTACTGCTCGCTGCGATCGATCACCTCGGTGTCGCGTTGGTGTTCAGGCGCAAGTACGAAAGTGGAATCGTGAAGGGCGTCAATCCCTTCAGGTGGTGGGAGTACTCGATCAGCGCATCTCTCATGGTGGTGCTGATCGCAATGCTCGCAGGGGTCTCGGAATTGACTGCACTCGTGATGATGTTCGGTGCCAACGCTGGCATGATCTTCTTCGGTCTCGTCATGGAAAAGTCGAATGTCGATGTCCGACCCGTTCGCTGGTCGCCATTCGTCTACGGCTGTGTAGTCGGCATCGTGCCCTGGATCGGCATCGTCATCCAATTCTGGCTGTCGTCCGGAGACGGTGACGGCGTACCGGGATTCGTCTACGTGATCTTCGTGACGTTGTTCCTGCTGTTCAACGGCTTCGCACTCAACATGTGGCTCGCCTACCGCGGCAAGGGCAAGTTTGCCAATCCGCTCTTCTCGGAGAAGGTGTACCTCGTGCTCTCGATTGCCGCGAAGTCCGCCCTTGCGTGGCAGGTCTACGGAGGTTCGCTCGCAGGAGCGTGACCCAACCGGGTCGGGGCACTCCGTCAGACTGCGCTCGACTCGACCTCTGATTGAGTCTGCTTCGGCTCGACGTCGTTTCCGTACACCCAGATCATCGTCTTGCGCGGGACGAGTCCGGATTCCCAGATCATGTCCATCGCCGCGGTGCTGACACGCACACATCCATGCGAGGCCGGGTAATTGGGAATCACCTTCGATCCATGGATGGCGACTCCGCCATTGAAGTACTTCGGTCGATAGATCTCTCCCAGATCGCCGCTCCACCAGCCATGGGGTCGCTCTCGATCGACGACGAAGAAGCCGGAGGGCGTCAATGATCGACCCTTTTCCCAGCGATTCGGGTCCTTCTGATTTCGCTCCCGGTAGAACTGACCGCTTCCCGTCGACACGTTGAGTGTCCACTCGAGGCGACCATCGACCATCATGAACAGCAGTTGACGATCCTTGTCGACTTCGACGATGACACCGGGAACTTCCGAGATTCCGATCGCTCGGTTCGAAGCAACAGTCAGCGTGAAGGCCGTCTCGTCGTCGACTGCTCCGGTCGGCTCGAGACCCGAATACTTCTGGAATGCCATCACGGCCTGACGAGTCGTGTGCGAATAGCGTCCGTCGTACCCGTCCAACCAGAAACCCAGTTCGATCAAACGCAACTGGATGCGCGTGGTCTCAGGACCGTTCGCGGACCCGACGGCGACGAGGGGTGTACCGAGGACGGACACATCGGAGACGGGCAGTTCCGGAAGCGCGGCTTCAGCGATCGCATCGCCGACCTCGGACGTTGCGTCCAGAACGCGATCGGTCGCCGACGGGGTGCTGACTCCCGCAGGCGAGGTGTCGGTGCCGCCCCGAGCTGATGACACTCCGCACGCAGTCACCGGCCACACAAGAGCGACGAGCGACATGGCGAATGAGAGTTGGCGACGATCGGGCACCCTGAGAAATTACCGACTTTCACGCGCTCTTGGGAGCAACAAGCCCGAGTCACAGGCACATGTCACTCGTGGACGGGTGAAATGTGGGGTTCCCTGAGAGAATACGGATGTGAACGACGACAGAGTCTCCGACATCTTCGACCCTTCCGCATGGGCTCGTGTGCCCGGCTTCGATTTCACCGACATCACCTACCACCGTGCGATCGACCAGGGCACGGTGCGTATCGCATTCAATCGACCAGAAGTTCGCAATGCCTTTCGACCCCACACAGTCGACGAACTGTTCACGGCGCTCGACCATGCTCGCCAGTCGATCGATGTCGGCTGTGTTCTTCTGACCGGCAATGGCCCGTCACCACGCGATGGCGGATGGGCGTTCTGCAGCGGCGGGGATCAGCGGATCCGCGGTCGCGATGGATACCGCTATGCCGAGGGAGACACCTCCGAGACCATCGATCCCGGCAAGAGCGGTCGACTCCACATCCTCGAGGTTCAACGCCTGATTCGCTTCATGCCGAAAATCGTGATCTGCGTCGTTCCCGGTTGGGCCGCGGGAGGTGGCCACAGCTTGCACGTGGTGGCCGACCTGACCTTGGCGAGCACAGAACATGCGCGTTTCAAGCAAACCGATGCCGATGTTGCCAGTTTCGACGGTGGTTTCGGATCTGCCTACCTCGCACGTCAGGTGGGTCAGAAGTTCGCCAGAGAGATCTTCTTCTTGGGTCGCGAGTACTCAGCCGAGGACGCCCTTCGCATGGGGATGGTCAATGCAGTAGTTCCCCACGTCGAACTGGAGCGCACCGCCTTGCAGTGGGCGCGCGAGATCAACGGCAAGAGCCCGACTGCCCAACGAATGCTCAAGTTCTCGTTCAATCTGATCGACGACGGACTCGTCGGGCAGCAAGTCTTCGCCGGAGAGGCCACACGCCTCGCGTACATGACCGACGAAGCACAGGAGGGCCGTCTGTCGTTTCTGGAAAAGCGCGACCCCGATTGGTCCGCCTATCCCTGGTACTACTGATCTCTCGTTTCGATCATGTCGTCGCGTTTGATCGTCGTTGACTCACCCGATGACGAACGGCTGAGCCAGTTCCGCTTGCGCGAACGAGAGATGCGACCGCGTCACTTGCCCCAGCGAGTGATCAAAGGAAGACGCCCCGAGGATCTCGAGCGCATTCAAAGCGGCATGTTCGTCGCCGAGGGAGACCTCGTCGTCGAGCGTTCTCTCGATGCCGGTTGCATCATGGTGGTTGCTCTGGTCGACGCCGACGCACCGACACCGTTGATCGAACGAATCTCGTCCGATGTTCCGATCTTTGCGGCCGCCCGCGAGGCACGGAGGATCCTCACCGGACTCGGCGTCGCCCTCGACATCATGGCGATCTTCGAACGTCCGACTCTCCCGAGCTTCGAGAGCTGCATCGCCATGGCAAAGCGCGCGATCGTCGTCGAGGACGTGGACAATCCAACCAATATCGGTGCGATCGTTCGCAGCGCAACTGCATTCGGCGTCGATGCGCTCATTCTCGACAGGAACAGTTCCGATCCACTGGCTCGTCGTGCCCTGAGAGTGTCCATGGGAACAGCGCTGAAGTTGCCGACATGCCGAGTCGACGACGTCATCGGAACCCTTCGAGAGATGCGCGAGTCGGGTTTCGTCATCTGTGCGCTGACCCCATCAGAGACTGCGGACGACATTCGTGCGGTGGAGACCTCCATCAGGTCGTGCGACAAAGTGGCGATTCTCATGGGCTCGGAGCGAACCGGATTGTCTACGGAGGCACTGTCCCTTTCCACCCATCTCATCCGTATTCCGATGGCCGACGGGGTGGACTCGCTGAATGTGGCTTCTGCTGCGGCAGTTGCCGCATATGCACTTCTCGCTCGTTGAATTGCATCATTCACTGGCCGGACCGTGGTCGATTCCCCTCGTCATCCGGCAGACTGACCCAGTGTCTTCTACCGGTGTGTTGCTGATTTCATGCCCCGATCAAAGAGGTGTTGTTGCCGCTGTTGCAGGCTTCATCGCCTCTCACGGCGGCAACATCGTCCACGCCGAGCAGCACACCGATGACGTCGAGAAGGTGTTCTTCCAGCGAGTCGAGTTCGAACTCGAGGGCATGACCATCAAGAGGGACGAGATTCTGTCTGCTTTTGCACCAGTCGCTGAATCCTTTTCGATGTCTGCTCAACTGCGCTTCACCGACGTCATGCCGAGGGTTGCCATTCTCGCGAGCAAGCAACCGCACTGTCTGTTCGATCTTCTCAGCCGCTGGCGTTCCGGAGAACTTCCCGCTGACATCGTGACCGTCATCGACAATCACCCGGATCACGCCGACCTCGTCGAACACATGGGTGTCCCCTATTGCCACCTACCGGTGACTCCCGAAACCAAGAGCGAACAGGAGCACAGAGTCCTCGCGGAACTCGAGAGCAAGAATGTGGATCTCGTCATTCTTGCTCGCTACATGCAGATCCTGTCACCGCTGCTCGTCGAGGCCTACAGATCTCGCATCATCAACATCCACCACTCGTTCTTGCCCGCTTTCATCGGAGCCAATCCCTATCGACAGGCACACGATCGGGGTGTGAAGATCATCGGTGCCACAGCCCACTACGTCACCGAGGAATTGGACGAAGGCCCGATCCTGGATCAAGAAGTCGCGCGAGTCAGTCATCGGGACTCGGTCGCTGATCTGACTCGAAAAGGTCGGGACCTGGAGACGATCGTTCTTGCTCGGGCGGTTCGAGCCCATCTCGAGCATCGTGTTCTCGTCTACGGACGCAAGACTGTCGTGTTCGGCTGAGCCTCAACGACCTGCTGGCTTCGAGGTGCTGATCGGCAGTCCGGTGTCGTTGCGGAGGTGTTCCGCTGCAGAGGTGAAGTACGCCATCAACTCGTCTCGAATGCCCGAATCATCAGTCACATTTTCGACTGCTGCAGCCATGTGCAACAGCCAATGGTCTCGCTCTTTCGGTCCGATGAAGAAAGGCATGTGACGAAGGCGCAACTTGGGGTGGCCACGCACCTCCATGTAGGTCGTCGGCCCACCCCAGTATTGGATCAGAAACAACCGCAGCCGCTCCTTGGCCCCATCGAGATCGCTGTGATCGGGGTAGAGCGGCCAGAGGACGTGGTCGGTCACGACCCCCTCATAGAAACGATCGACGAGCTTCGTGAAAAAATCCTCGCCGACACGACCGTACAGAGAGCCCTGATCGTCATCAGCCATGCCCCAGGCTATGGCTGATGACGGTCGGGCGTCGAGATTCACTTCGTGTTCGGCAGCGATTCTTCCGCTTCTGCGGCACGATTCAGATAATGATCGAGGTCGATATCAGGCGCGCTGTACTCGACCGCCGGCCTGGTCACGGTCGGGCTTGTCCACGAAGCGCAACCGAAACGAACGTCGAATGAGGCACTATCGCCACCACCGACGTCGATTCCCGCCAGAAAGGTCACGGAATTCGTCGAATTGAAGATGAATTCCGCCCAGTACTGCTGCTCTGTTGGATCGTCGCTTTGGACTCCCTCGGTTTCACGAGCGATTGCTACACCGCCAGATGATGATGCAGTCAGAACAGTGTCGGCCGTCAACCTGTACGAAGTCGGGTTCACAGCACCGAAGAACTGGTAGTCATCGATGTCGATCGTGTGGATGCAGAGATTCAGCAACCGTGCAGGAACCGGTCCTGTAGGACCGTTACAGTCGGAGTCGTATTGGAATACCACACCGAAACGAACCTCCGCAGTAGTTGCAACGGGTTCGACCTTCGGGGACGCGTCAATTTCGAGGAAGATCCCCGGCGTCGTGACTCCATTCTTAATCTCGTCATCGACATCCTCGACCGTCACCGCTGTTTTGTTGCTGACATCGACAACGGCCTGTAGGCAACCATCGAGTTCGGGAAGGAGGTCCAGGTACGTGAAAGGGAGATCGTCGTCGTTGTCGTCCACATTTTCGTCCGCCAGGAACAAGAGTTCCTTGTTGGCGACGTCGATTTCGTACTGCTGGCCAGCCCCCGCAGGTTGTGCTGTCCCTCCGACCGTCAAAACCGCCGTTGCAAGAGTTGCGACGACCCACGCAGTCGTCAGTGAAAGTCTTTTTCGCTTGTTGCCCATTGGTAAAGAATAGGAAAAACGACGTATAAGCGCAAATCAGCGAGCGATGGCACCCCTCGATCAGGAAAACGTGGGGTCCACCCAGTCCGGGAACACGTCTGGCAGGCCTTCGCTGACCTTGCCCGGGAACTTTGGCGCCCGCTTCTCGAGAAAGGACATCACGCCTTCTCGCGCGTCGTCGCTCGCACCGCGCGAGTTGATCGCCCGCGAATCCACCCGATGGGCTTCCATGGGATGATCGGCTCCGAGCATGCGCCACAGCATCTTGCGTGTCAACGAGACCGAAACCGGCGCGGCATTGTCGGCGATCTCACGAGCGAGACCCCGTGCGACAGCAAGGAGGTCATCGGACGAGTGGACGCCGCGAACCAGACCTGCGTCCTTGGCCTCAGTTGCATCGATCATCCGGCCCGTATAGCACCACTCGGCGGCCTGGGAGATCCCGACGATACGCGGGAGGAACCAGCTGCTCGCTGCCTCCGGCACGATGCCCCGACGGGCGAAGACGAATCCGAACTTCGCCGAATCACTCGCCAGACGGATATCCATGGGAAGCGTCATCGTCACACCGACGCCGACGGCTGCGCCATTGATCGCCCCGATCACGGGCTTCGTCGACTCGAAAATGCGCAGTGCGACGAGGCCACCACCGTCGCGCACGACACCGGTCTTGGCCGCCACATCGCTTCCGCCTTTGGCAAATGTCTCGCCCCCACCGGAGAGGTCCGCTCCGGCGCAGAAGGCCCGTCCCGAACCGGTGACAATCACTGCCCTCACCTCATCGTCGGCATCGATGTCGTCGAATGCGGAGATGATCTCCTTGAGCATCCGGTTCGTGAACGCGTTCAGTTTGTCCGGACGGTGAAGTGTGATCGTGGCGATGTTGTCAGCCACCTCGTACAAGATTTCCTCATATCCCATGGCGAGACCCTAATGGGTTGTCAGACGTCGAGGAAGCGGGAAGCCGCAATGCCCGAGCCAACCGCACCAGCCACAGCGCCGATGAGCAGGATCAACAACATGATCCATCGCACGAAACC
>JBDLRO010000207.1:0-7573 GCA_039800025.1 Actinomycetota bacterium
CCCGTGGTGACGCAAGAGCGATTGCCTCTCGAAGGCGGTCCTTCGCAGGAACCATGAATGGGGTGTGGAACGCGCCGGAGACGGCCAGGGGCATGGACTTCTTCGCTCCGAGTTCCTTCGCGATCTCGCTGGCGCGTTGAACTCCCTCTTTCGAACCGGCGATGACGACCTGTCCAGGGGCATTGAAGTTTGCGACCCACACCTCGCTGTCAGCGCGTCGACATGCGACTTCGACCTGTTCGTCGTCGAGTCCGAGGACGGCAGCCATGGTTCCGGGGTGGAGGTTTCCGGCTTCGTGCATCGCGTCAGCTCGCTCCACCACGAGACGAACTCCGTCTTCGAATGAGAGGGCTCCCGTTGCAGTGAGCGCGGTGTACTCACCCAGGCTGTGCCCAGCGCAATAGCTCGGTTCGATTCCGAGTCGCTCGACGGCATCGAGAACCATCAAACTCGACACGAAAGTCGTCAGCTGGGCGTTGCGGGTATCGCGCAGTTCTTCGGCGTCTGCGTCGAGCAGCAGGTTGGCAACGTCGCGACTTGCAACATCGCTGGCCTCTTCGACGAGTTCCCACGACTCGTGGTCTCTCCACGGCCGACCCATGCCAGGACGTTGAGATCCTTGTCCCGGAAACGTGAATGCCAACACAGGCAGAACTTAGACGGTGGAGAAGCCGATGACTGACCTCAGGAGAGCGTCACGTCGATGCAGCGGCGCGTCGACCAGTTGGGGCCCACGCACGAGGGGCTAGCCTGGCAGCGTCGCCCCGGTAGCCCAACGGCAGAGGCAGCGGTCTCAAACTCCGTCCGGTGTGGGTTCGAATCCCACCCGGGGCACACTTTCTCCAACACAAATGCGTCGTGCTCCGATGCACTCGAACTTCTTCGACCCTCGTGACTTCGACCATCGTGACTTCGATTCGACCCGTGAAGTCGCTTGCGAACGCGGATCATGTCGGCCCGAGTCGACGGACAGCATTGCTGTTACCCATGAGTAGGCTGACTCGGTGGTGACGGGGCTCTTGGGACAGCGACTGATCGAACGGCGTTTGCGGGAGACATCGGAGCGATTGCGGAGTCTGCGCGCCGAGCTGGCAATCGTCGATGAGCAGTTCGACGCCCTCAACGACGATGCGGAGAACCTCGGGTTGCGCGCACTCGTGTCGGAAACTCCCGGAACCGATGTCGAATACCGCGAAGCAAGGCTTCACGCCGAGGCGATGGCGCGGCACCGGGATGGCATCGTGCGCTCGATCGCACAACTCGAGACTCGCCAGGACGAACTCCTCGACCGATTGGGCCAGTGATGAGTATCCGCGTCGTCATTGCCGAAGATGAGGCGATCATTCGTCTCGACCTTCGTGAGACCTTGGAGGAAGAGGGCTACGAAGTCGTCGGTGAAGCCGGTCGGGGAGATCGAGCACTCGAGCTCGTGAGGGAGTTGAAGCCTGATCTGGCAATTCTCGATGTGAAGATGCCGGGGATGGATGGGCTCGAAGTTGCTCGAAACATCGACCAGGAGAAGATTTGCGGGGTGCTGATCCTCACAGCGTTCAGCCAGCGCGAAATGGTCGAGCATGCTCGAGATGCGGGAGCCCTTGCCTATCTGGTGAAGCCGTTCCAGAAGAGCGACTTGATTCCTGCGATCGAAGTCGCCATCGGCAGGTTTCGTGAATTGCAGGCTCTCGCAGGTCACGTCGAAGCCCTTGGTGAGCAAATCGAGGCGCGCAAGGCGATCGACCGGGCCAAGGGGGTGCTGATCGACGAGTACTCGATGAAGGAACAGGATGCTTTCGCGTTCATTCAGCGTACGGCAATGACCGAACGGACACGGATGAAAGACGTCGCCGAAAGGATTCTGTCCGGAGACCTGAAGCCATCGCCGTGACGTCGTCGACGCCTTCCGAATCGAAGACTCTGCTCGTACTCGACGGTCACTCCCTCACATATCGCGCCTTTTTCGGCCTGCCGACAGACATGGTGACTGCGAGCGGACAGGTCACCAATGCGGTTTTCGGCTTCACGTCGATGTTGTTGAACATCCTGAAAGAGCGGCGTCCCGCTGGGATCGTCGTTGCGTTCGACCGATCCGAGCCGACCTTTCGCCACATCGCTGAGCCGTCGTACAAGGCGCAGCGCGAAGAGTCGCCCGACATTCTTCGTCAGCAAGTGGGGATCGTTCGGGAAGTGCTGCAGGCGATGGGAATCACCACCGTGGACGTCGTCGGATTCGAGGCAGACGACGTCATCGCCACACTCGCCGACAAAGCGGTCGATCGCGGATTCGAAGTCGTCGTCGTCACCGGAGACCGGGACAGCTTTCAATTGGTGCGCGACCCTCACGTCCGCGTTCTGTACAACCGCCGCGGAGTGAGCGACTACGTCCTCTACGACGAAGCGGGAATCATCGAGCGTACGGGAGTCACGGCTGCCCAGTATCCGGCCTATGCGGCGTTACGCGGGGATCCGAGCGACAATCTCCCGGGAGTTCCAGGTGTCGGGGAGAAGACCGCCGCAAAACTGATCTCGACCTACGGAGGGCTCGAGGGAATCTTTGCCAATGTCGAGTCCCAGACCCCGAAACTCAGGACGTCACTCGTCGAGAACGAGGTTCGTGCGCGCCGTAACGAGGAGTTGATGACTCTCCGGCACGATGCGCCTGTCGACGTCGATATCGACGACTTGCGCCCCAGACCGAACAACGCCGACGTCCGACGCTTGTTCGATTTCCTCGAGTTCAAGTCGATGCACGCTCGTTTCCGAGATGCGATGGCTGCTCTGGGAATCACAGTCGAAGATGTCAATGCGTCGGGAGCCGGTCCACTGGAAGTGCGCGAGATGTCGACGACGACCGACGTGGGCCAGATCCTCGGGATCTTGACTGCACTCGGCAGGTTGGACGTGGCAGCGGCGTGGAGTGGTGAGCCCGGCAGATCGACACTCGAGGGGATGTCGGTCGTGATCGATCGTGCAACGATGCGCACTCTGTGGCTGGGCTCGGACCTGCTCGAGGTTCCCGAAATCCGCTCCTTCTTCGAGACAGTGAAACTCAGAACGCACGAGGGGAAATCCCTTTTGCGGGCTCTTCTGGATCGCGGAATCGACGCGGAAGGTCTCGAATTGGACACGGCAATCGCCGAGTATCTGATCGATCCGGGTCAGAACCATTATTCGTTGGGCGACATCGTCGCCAAGCACTCCGACACCTACTTCGCCGATGATGCTGCGAGGGCGGGTCAACTCGACCTCGATGCGACTCGACTCGGGTCGCGGGAAGCATCGGCTCGCGATGCACTCGCGATCTGCGTCGTCGCCGACGGGCTGAAAGCTGCCTTGGGGGCGCAAGGAATGCTCGATCTCTACGACAACGTGGAGAATCCTCTGGTCCGAGTCCTCGCTCGAATGGAGTACGTGGGCATCGGCGTCGACGTCGCCGAACTGCGCACGATTGCCGAGAGGCTGACCAATCGAGCACGCGAACTGTCCGAGACCATCCAGTCCCTCGCGGGTCATCCTTTCAATCCGAATTCCCCGACACAGCTCGCCAAGATCCTGTTCGAGGAACGCGGCTTGACGCCTCCGAAGAAGACGAAGACCGGCTATTCCACCGATGCGGCCACACTGGAAAAGTTGCGCGAGTCATGGCCGGACTTCATCGAGCCGCTCCTCGAGTATCGAGAAGTGGAGAAGTTGCGCGGAACCTATGGAGAGGGATTGCTCGCCGAAGTCGCCGCAGACGGTCGGATCCATGCCACCTTCAACCAGACAGTCGCGCGCACGGGTCGGCTGTCCAGCGATCGTCCGAACCTGCACAACATCCCGGTGCGCAAAGAAGAGGGTCGGGTGTTCCGAACCGCGTTCGTCCCTCGAGAGGGATGTGAATTCCTCGTCGCGGACTACAACCAGATCGAGTTGCGCTGCATCGCACATCTCGCGGACGATCCCGGTCTCATCGCTGCGTTCACCGACGGGCGCGATGTTCACAATGCGACAGCATCACGGGTCTTCGGGGTCGATGAATCGAAGGTGTCGGGCGAACAGAGATCGAAAGCAAAAATGGTCTCCTACGGATTGGCCTATGGAATGGAGGCATACGGACTCGGTCAGCGTCTCGGGATCCCCACCGATGAGGCAGCCTCGATCCTCGATTCGTACTTCGCGGCGTTCCCCAACGTCCACGCATACATGGACCGAACGGTGGCCGAAGCCAAAGTTCGCGGCTACACCGAGACTCTTTTCGGGCGTCGTCGGCGCATACCCGAATTGGACAGTCCGAATTTCAGGATCCGTCAAGCTGGTGAGCGCCAGGCAATGAATGCCGGCATCCAAGGGCTCGCTGCAGACATCTTCAAGATTGCTCTCATCGACATCGACACATCCTTGGATGACGCCGGATTCGAGAGCCGTCTCGTCCTCCAAGTACATGACGAAGTGATCGTCGAGGTTCCGGCCGCCGAGAAGGAGGCAGTGGGTCCGGTCGTTCTCGGGTGCATGCAGGACGCTGCCGAATTGAAAGTCCCTCTCGCTGTGAACTTCGCATGGGGCAAGAGCTGGGCCGAAGCGAAATCATGAACGACTCCCGAGCTGCGATCGAGGAGCGCTCTGCACATCCTGGCAGGCCGGTTTCGTGACGAGCGCTGACGATCACTGGTTCGAAGACATCGCCAGGCATCTCGGAAGCGCATACCTGCGGTACTCGTTCACGAAGGGGACGGTTCGCGAGATCGACCACTTGATTCCAGCTCTTGGGCTGATTCCCTCTCTCGAACTCGATGCCCCCGGACTCGTCAGTGCCATGCGAGTGCTCGATGTCGGATGCGGACCAGGACGCCATGCATTGGAGCTCGCTCGCCGAGGAATCCGCGTTCACGGAATCGACATCAGCCAAGAATTCGTCGACATCGCCCGCGAAACTGCTGAACGCGAGGGTCTGGCGGCGTATGCGACGTTCGAACGTCTCGATGCGCGACACCTCGCTGATGACGTGGCGGCCGGATCGGCGGACGCGGTGATCTGCCTCTGCCAGGGGGCGTTCGGTCTGATGACATCCAATGGCGAAGACATGGATGTTCTCGGGGCGATTCGCCACTGTCTGCGACCCGGTGGAAGGTTCGCGTTGTCGGCATTCAATGCCTACTTCGCTGTGAAGTATCACGACAAGGCTGAATTCGATGCGGACACCGGGGTCTCCCACGAAGTGACAGAAGTGCGCAATCCGAACGGAGAGACGAAAACTGTCGACCTGTGGACCGGCTGCTATACGCCCCGCGAACTGCGTCTGCTTCTCGGAGCGAGTGGATTCCACGTCGACGACATCTCGTCGGTCGATCCCGGGTCCTACGGAGCGATGGCTCCCACGATCGAATCCTCGGAGTTCCTCATCCTCGCGACGGCAGTTTGAGTAGGAATTCTTGCTGAATCGGAATTGGGCCACGCCCGGATCTCGAGCCTGAATCGCTCATTCGGACGGAGGGGGAAGCCCGCCTGGGCGATGGTAACTTTGGAGGTCTTGCGGGCCTTCCAATCCTCGGGTCGGAACATCGCAGGAGTCCCTGTCCACAGTGGTCCATTTCGGACCCATTGAAAGCGAACAATCCCTTGTCCGACACTCTCACCTCCTCCACGTCCGCCTCCTCAGCAATGGGGACCTTCGACTCAGAAGGCAATTACATCCCGCGCAAGGTCACAGAGAACGACTTGCCCGGCTCGTTCGCCGATGCGATCGAGGGGACGATGGTCGAAGTCGAAGACGGCCAAGTCGTGACCGGTGTCGTCGTCAAGATCGATCGCGATGAAGTCCTTCTCGATATCGGCTACAAGAGCGAAGGCGTCATTCCGTCACGTGAATTGAGCATCCGCAACGACGTCGACCCCGGCGAGATCGTCAAGCTCGGGGAGCAGGTCGAGGCACTCGTTCTCACCAAGGAGGACAAGGAAGGCCGCCTCATCCTCTCCAAGAAGCGCGCTCAGTACGAGCGAGCCTGGGGAACGATCGAGAAGAAGAAGGAGGCCGACGAGATGGTCGAAGGCCTCGTCATCGAAGTCGTGAAGGGTGGTTTGATCGTCGACATCGGATTGCGCGGATTCCTTCCTGCTTCTCTCGTCGAACTCCGGCGTGTGCGCGACCTCGCTCCGTACATCGGAAAGGTGTTGCAGGCCAAGATCATCGAACTCGACAAGAATCGCAACAACGTGGTTCTGTCACGTCGTGCGTATCTCGAGGAGTCGCAGAAGGAAGCCCGCGACGGCTTCTTGTCGAACCTCAAGGTCGGCGACGTCCGCGAGGGTGTCGTGTCGAGCGTCGTGGCCTTCGGAGCCTTCGTCGATCTCGGCGGCATGGACGGCCTCATTCATGTCAGCGAACTGTCCTGGAATCATGTCGATCATCCGAATTCGGTCGTGGCGATCGGGGATCGCGTCACCGTCAAGGTGCTCGACATCGATTACGACCGCGAGCGCATCAGCCTCTCGCGTAAGCAAACCGAGAAGGATCCGTGGGAAGTCTTCGCCTCGGGTCACGAGGTCGGCCAACTCGTATACGGTCGAGTGACCAAGCTCGTTCCGTTCGGCGGATTCGTCCAAGTCGGCGAAGGCATCGAGGGTCTGGTGCACATCTCGGAGATGAGCACCCAGCACGTCGAGGCTCCAGAGCAAGTCGTGACGCCTGGCGAAGAGCTGTGGGTCAAGATCATCGATCTCGACTTGGCTCGCCGTCGTATCAGCCTGAGCATCAAGCAGGCTGCCGAGGGTGGCGAACTCGCAGAGGAGTATCGCAAGCACTTCGAAGTCGACGAGCATGGCAACTGGACGGCCGGAGCCGACGATGCATCGCGTGAAGCCACGTGGGCCGAGTACTACAGCGATGGCACCCAGGTCGAGGGCGCTCCCGCCGAGGAAGCACCAGCAGAAGAAGTGTGACCCCGTGGATCCCGGTGCAGTCAATCTGCTCGGAGATCCACCAGTCCGAGGCGCAGGCCGCGAACGACCGCATCAGTTCTGTTCGCCACACCCAACTTCGCGTAGACAGCGGAGAGATGGTGCTTGACCGTCTTCTCGCTGACGTAGAGGCGTCGAGCCATTGACGTCGTGTCGACTCCGTCGACTGCCAGTTGCAGAATCTCGATCTCTCGCCTCGAGAGCGCGGAAATCTCTCTCGTCTCACAGCGCGTGGTCTCATGAATCGACGACTCGTCTGTCGTCGCTGCGGCAGAAGATGTGAGGAGGGTCGAGTCACCGCGGCTCGCTGCCTCGATCACGTCGACGGTCTCGGCAAGGGATACGTGCCGTCCGATCACGGCCATTGCTCCGGCTGCGAGAAGCGGTGATGCAGCACCTGAGTTCTGGCAGTCGTCGATGACGACGATCCTCGTACTCGGATCGGCTGAGACGAGAGATCGAGTGAGATGTCGACCTCGACGAGGAAGGCCCCACGAGCAGATCACAACGAGATCGCAGCCCCGATGTGATCGGATGACATTTTCGAAGGTCGAGTCAGGGGAGTTCACCACGTCGATTCCATGCGCCATCAATGCAGATGAAACCAGGTCGCCGATGAGATCGTGTGCAGCGACGACGC
>JBDLRO010000208.1:0-3955 GCA_039800025.1 Actinomycetota bacterium
CCAACTTGACGTTGGGCATCTCGATTCTCATGGTCTGGCTCTTCGGCGATTGGGGCAACCTGCTCGCCGGTTGGGGCTGGGAGCACGAGGACAACTGGATCAACATCGTCGCCAATGGAGCCATCATCGCCGGCATGATTCCGCTGAAAGATGCTGTGTTCAGCGCCATCGGCAAGGGTCTGCGCGCCTGAGTATTGAAGAAAGGGGCCGGGTCGGGTTCGCTCGATCCGGCCCTTTTCGCGTTCGCGATGAACCCCTCATGTTCGTCGTGTGCGAGCCGCTGGCATCCAGTTCGGACCGGCGGTGTCATCGATCCGCTTCAGCAGTCTGTCGCCCACGGGTTCGATGACTTCGAGCAGTCGATCCGACGTCTCACGGCCAACTGTCGTCCACATCGTGGCACTGATCTCGTTGGTGCGATGCTCGATGCGTTGCCGCAGATCCTCCCCTGCCTGCGTCACACGATCGCCATCGGCCAGACCTCTCGCCTGAAGGGACTCGAACGCCGCCGCGAGCGATGCATCATCGGCACCACGACTGCGCGCGATCCAACCACCGTAATTGAGATGCGCATCGTGCAAGATGCCAGCTTCGACGCGGCTGATTCCCTCGGCGACAAGGATCGCGAAGTGCGTGTCGCCACGCCATTCACGCAGACAATTGACGGCGAGCCACGCGGACACCGCTGAATCATCGACTCGCGGCGCACTGCGATGCGCTGCAAACATCACACGTCCCGACTCGGGTAGTGCATCGACCGCTGCCCACAAGGCGGGAGCAAGGGCTCCCAGATCGTCGACGATCTCGGGCACGAAAGTTCGCATCCCCTCGCCTACTGCCTGATTGCGCACTTCGTAGATCTGCTGCCACGTCGTGTGCTCGAGAGCGGCCGCGACGCTTAGGGCAATGAAGCCTGGATGGATCGAGTAGTACGCGGCGGACACGACGTCTGGACCTGCAGACAGCAACGGCGCCGCTCGACTCGTGACGTAGTACCCGAACCCGTTCGGAATCCCGAGCTGCGTGTACAACTCGATGGCTCGAGGATCCCAGTAGATCCAACCGATCAGGCGGTGCGATGCCAGTCCGAGTCGTTCGGCAAGCGACACCCAGTTCGAGTCGGATTCGAGAACGGCCATCACTCCTCCAGAGATCGACGTCGTTGACTTTGCATGCACAATTGTGATGCTTGCTTCTGACACATCATATGACACAATCATCGGATGCTCGCCACTCGTCGCTCCGCTGTCGCAGTCATCTCACTCGCACTCCTTGCGGGTTGTTCGTCGTCGACGTCCCCGACCGACGAGACGACTCTGGACTCGACACCATCCGAATCGGAAGCACCGGCTTCGATGCGCGGCCTTCGTTACTGCGAGGTGTTGCTTCTGAACCTGACAGAAGCGGGTCTGCAAGCAGAGGTCTACAACACATATCCCCTGAACGAGTGTCTCGATGATGTCTGGCGAGGTCTCGATGGTGGAGCAATCGCGCAGGATGAAGCCGTCCCGTTCGCACTGTTGAACGGCCCCCGCTTCTGGCTGATGGATTCGGTCCAACGAGTCGATGACGGTTCGGTCATCAAGAAGACCTTCAGCGGTTCGGCAGGAAACATGGACATGAATCGATACGCAGTCGTTGCGATCGGAACGCCGGACACCATCGGCCAGGCGTACTCACCTCAATCTGTCGACCGAAAGTCACGATTCTCGTTTCTCGCTGGCTCGGAAATCTATGTTCTCACCGACGGCGCGGGACAGCGCTACGTCATGCAGAGTTGGAGCCAACAACGTGACCCAGCTTTGACCGAGAAGGGCCTCGCCGGTCTCGGGTCTCGTCTGGATCTCCCTGACGGATGGACGTTCAGCGTCGAAACGCTCGACAGCGATCTCGTCGTCGACTCGACTGGCGCACCAGCTCAGGTTTTCCAGGACGAACTGATGAACACGTATTCGCTCGTCTCGCAGTGACAGGACACCTCGCATCAACCGACTTCGCTCAGAACAACAGAGCCAGGGCTGATCAGACAGTGTCCTGAAGTTCCGTCATCTCGGCAGCTCGACGACGATAGTGCTCGATGTCGATATCCGGACCGGAATAGCCCCCGCAATCGCGGATGTTGATCTCGAACGTCCATGAGAGGTTCGACTCGGCAAGGTCTTCTGGGAAGTCGAGGCCCACAGCGAACCCGAGCTCTCCGACGTTGGAAAAGGTGGCTTGACCCTCGGGGTACGTACTCCAAGCGTCTTCTAGCTCATCCGTTGGTGGATTATTCGGGTCGAAACCAGCAAGGACGACAATCGCCTCGATCTCATCGTTCGTGTTCTCAACAGCCGAGACGCTCAGGCACGAAAAATATTGAAATCTGTCGGAGATTTCCGAGATGCTCTCTCCGCTGCTTGCCAGCCAACCAGCCCAGGTGAGCAGGTTGTAGTCGCCTCGTTCTGGAGAACCAAAGAACCCCTCCCCGAAACATGCGGCGAGATCTCCCCAAGTGATTCCGTCATTGGCCGTGTCTGAAACGTTCCCCAACTCGACGTTCACCAAGAAGCGGAATGCAGAGCCCTCCAGGTCGATGGTCAAACAAGGTGCGCCATCGAACTCGAGTAGAAATACCGCCTCTGCCGCATCGGGTCCGTCCTCCTCGACTCCATAAAACCACCAAGAGAAGTAGTCCGGCCCGTCATTCTCGAAACTATGCCAACCCGAGGGATCACCAGCCAACGCAGGAGCCGGGATACCAAGGCTTCCGGCCGCCACGAGCGTGCACACCAAGAGCGATCTCACTGAACCTCGCACAAGATCCTTTGTAGTCCATTGAGCCCTCCGAGCAGGCAATATCTGCCGACTCAGTGTCCACAAACCGTGGTTTCGGTAGTGATGTCACGCAAGGTGCGCATCTCGACCGACGGCGAACGAGCGCGCAGACATAGTCACGCATGTGGCGAATCGAGTCGTCTCCACTCCCCGCCTTCGTTCGTCAGCGGCGTCCCCCTTCGAGATCACGCAAGATGGCAATCCGTTCCTCGAGTGGTGGATGTGTGTCGAGCAATCCGGTCAGGATGCCACGTTGAGCAGATGACACAGGTTTTGGGTGATCGATCCACAGATGTGCAGTCGCAACGGATACTCGTGTGGGAACAGTCGTGTCTTGCAGAAGCTTCTCCAAAGCTGATCGCAACCCACTCGGATCACGCGTGTATTGCACAGCACTCGCATCAGCCAAGGATTCACGTTGACGTGACAGAGCCGCACGCAAGATCAGGGCCGCTGGCAGCGCAATGACGTAGAGAACGAACCCGAGTGCCATGAGAGCGAGGCCGACGGCAGCGACACCACCGGCGTTCTTGCTGTTGCGGGGTCGTGAACTCGACATCACGATCATTCCGAGACGCAGGGAGACATCTGCAAGGATTGCGATGACGCCGGCGGTCAGCACAGCCAATGTTGTCACTGCGATGTCTCGGTTATTGATATGGGCGACTTCGTGGGCGATGACTCCCGTGAGTTCGCTTCGGTCCATGGTTGCCAGGAGACCCGTAGTAACGGTCACCGCTGCGTGCTGCGGATTGCGGCCGGTTGCGAATGCGTTCGGAGACGGATCATCGATGACGTACACCTTGGGTTGTGGCACACCCGCTGCAATCGACATTTCCTCGACGATGTTGCGTAACGTCTGGTATCGCGATCCATCGGCGTGATGAGCTCCTGCGAGTGACAGTGCAGCTCGACCAGATGCGAGGTAGGCAATACCCAAGTACGCAATGACGACGAGTGCCGATATCCACAGAGTGCTCTGATTGACGAAAAAAATCGACTCACAACTCGTGTATCCGACATCGGTGCATACCTCGCGCACATGGGAGGGTAAAGCGATCAGATTCGCGACTCCCCACAGCAGGACGAACGACGCCGACAACAACCACACGGTTCGCCGCCGAGCTCGATCTTGCAA
>JBDLRO010000209.1:0-2863 GCA_039800025.1 Actinomycetota bacterium
CCACCACACGACATCCGAACGGGTCGACCTGGGCAGGAGTGAGGCTGTCGCGAATGAGGACGTTCTCTCGCGTCGAACAACCACCGACCGTGATCCAGTGTTCGAACAAGTCACGGTCGTAGCCGTCACCTCGTTCGCGCATCACAGAAATGCCTGCGAGGACGTCGAGAGCCAACGGCCGCGAATCGGTCGGTGTCGAAACAAGCGTCGTTGGGGCAATGGGTGCAGTCGTGCCTGGTTCGGTCAGGATGGTGGTCATTGCCGGGGTGGACGTCGTCGTCGTGGTCGATCCCGTCGTCGTCTCGACGAGTGACTCCTGTGTCGTGATCGGTGCACTGTCGAGTGAGATCGCGCTGGGTTCAGTCTCGAGACCGCACCCACTCAGAATGATGAGAGCGACCGATATATGCCCGATGTGTCTCGTCGAGAGCCGTCGGGGCTGTCGTGCGCGGGAATTCAGCGTGCAGGCAGGCATCACCCGGAAACGGACTCACAATTTCCCGAGTCACTGTCACCACGCGCGATCGGCGTGCCATCGAGTGTGATCGAAATCGTGAACTCGGCACTCGGATCGGTATCGGTCAGCAGTTCACCGACCGCATCACACAGCGGAACTCCGTCGATGTCATCGGCACCCGTCACATCGACGTCGACCGAGAAATTCGAACCCATGGATGACCAGCCCGATGATGCGACATACGCGTCGGGAGACTGGTCGGCGAGAATTCGTTCGACCGCATCGGAAATGTCGCTCGACTCGAGCTCCTCCAGAGCGGACGCCGGCGATTGACCGAAGTCAGCATCCGTCGTCCAGTCTCCTCCGGTGTCGGCCGGTGAGGCACCACTCGTGTCCTCGAATCCGCACACCTCGGTGCCGTACTTATCGAGAACCTCGCCTGCTGCGATCACTTTCGGGTCGAACATGAGCGACATCATCTCGGTGAATGCCTCTTCATCGTTCGGGTCGATGTTCACCATTGATTCGAGAACAGGACGAAGATCTTCGATCGCTCCCTTGATTTCGCCATCGGGTGCACGGTCGATGATCTGATCGATCGCAGCGAGCGCATCATCGGGAGCGGCTTCCGGATCGATGTCCTCGAGGGTGCGCAGATACTCACAGAAATCCGAGTCGGCGTTCGAGGACGAATCCCCGCCGCCACCGCCACATGACGTTGCAACAGCGATCACGGACAAGAGGGCGAGGGCTCGCAAGATCTTCATGAACGAACCATACCGAGCGGCCGGTTGTGAGATCGGCTCAACGCACGAAACGAAGGAATTGCTCGGCGATCCGCTGGGAGGCACCGGTGAGGGCTCCGAACAGCGACGCTCGAGCGGGCAGCCAGACCGCGCGCTTGCCGGATTCGACTGCGTCCGCGGCCTTGCGGGCAACCGTCTCCGGTTCGACGTTGGGCATCAATCGAAGTCGTCGAAAGAGCGCAAACGACTTCACTGCGGGCTCATACGTCAGATTCGCGAGCAAGTCCGTCGGGACCGGACCGACTTCGAGGTTGGTCACCTTCACGCCGGTCTTCTTCAGATCGAGTCGAACGATGCGTGTGAAATGACTGAGACCGGACTTGGATGCCGAGTACACGCTCATGCCGGCGAATCCGCCGTTGGCAGCCATCGACGAGATGTTGACGATGTGTCCCGATCCCCGCTTGGTCATGCCGATCATCGCCATGCGACTGAGTTGGATCGGCACGAGCAGGTTGAGGCGAATCATCTCATCGACTTCGGACTCGCTCGTGTCGACGATGCTCTTGGTCGTTTCCATTCCGGCATTGTTCACGAGAATGTCGACTGGTCCCCCGAGCGCCTCGGCTTTGTCGAGGAGCGATGCCACGTGGGACGGATCGAAGAGGTCTGCTGCCAACGCGAAACCGCCGATATCGGTCGCAAGCGTCTCGAGCGGGCCTTTCGAACGAGCCACAACCGTGACACGGGCACCTCGGGATCCGAATTCTCGGGCAATCGCCGCGCCGATTCCCCGGGATGCACCGGTGACGAGAACGTGGCGGCCCGAGATGTTCATGGGCCCAGTCTGTCCCACCCATGAACTCCGGTCACGGTCGAAGACCACTAGTTTTCCTGCATCGAATACCGACGAATAGACATCCTGATTGTCACCATCGCCTGGGGGACCGCATGACCCGCTACCGCTTCCGACTCGTCCCTGCGTTGGGACTCGTTCTTCTTGTCGCTTCGTCCTCAGCCTGTCGAACGACGTCGAACAGCAGTACCGAGGGAACGGATGCAGTCGACACGGTGCCGACCACATCATTCGAGCCGGCACAGCCGACCCTTGCCGGCGTTCCCGAGACGTTTGTCGTCGGCCCGATCTCCGGCGGTAATGGGCAGGTGATCCTCGGCACCGACGTGTTCGATGGTTCGGCCTCGGGGTATACAGAAGCCGAGTACTTCATCGCCGGCACGGCGCAGTCGTACACATCGTCGAACCCTCTCGGCGATGAAGGCAAGTGGTCCGTCGAGCCGAACGACTCGACGAACTACACGACGCGCATCGTCGTACGTCGTCCCTCCGACCCTGCTCGCTTCAACGGAACCGTGTTCGTCGAGTGGCTGAACGTCACCGCAGGGCTCGACATCGGTCCTGTCTGGTCGTATGCCAACGTCGAGATGATGCGCTCGGGTGCGATCTGGGTGGGAGTTTCTGCCCAACGCGTCGGCATCGAGGGCGGCGGCAACCCACTTGGTGAAACACGAGTTCTGAAAGTGGCAGATCCCGCGCGCTACGGAACGCTCCTGCACCCGGGAGACAACTACAGCTACGACATCTTCAGCCAGGCCGGCGCCACCGTGTGGCGCAATGCGGATCTCCTGTTCGACGGACTCA
>JBDLRO010000210.1:0-3027 GCA_039800025.1 Actinomycetota bacterium
GAGAGATCCTGAAGTGTTCGTTCTGCGGAAAGTCGCAGAAGCAGGTGAAGAAGTTGATCGCCGGTCCGGGTGTCTACATCTGCGACGAATGCATCGATCTGTGCAACGAGATCATCGAAGAAGAAGTTGGCGAAGCCGCTGATCTCAAACTCGAGGAATTGCCCAAGCCTCGAGAGATTTGCACGTTCTTGGATGATTATGTGGTCGGCCAGGAGCAGGCAAAGAAGGTGCTGGCTGTGGCGGTGTACAACCACTACCGGCGCCTTCAGTACCAGAAGGAGACGGGCATCGCACGGCGGGAAGACGTGGAGTTGTCCAAGAGCAACATCCTTCTGCTCGGGCCCACGGGATGCGGCAAGACCCACCTCGCTCAGACTCTTGCACGCATGCTCAATGTTCCTTTCGCCATCGCCGATGCCACTGCGCTCACCGAAGCGGGGTACGTTGGGGAAGACGTCGAAAATATTCTTCTCAAGCTGATCCAGGCCGCTGATTTCGATGTCAAGAAGGCCGAAACCGGCATCATCTACATCGATGAGATCGACAAGGTTGCTCGCAAGAGCGAAAATCCATCGATCACCCGTGACGTGTCGGGGGAAGGTGTGCAGCAGGCCCTCTTGAAGATCTTGGAGGGCACAGTGGCTTCAGTTCCGCCTCAGGGTGGCCGCAAGCATCCCCATCAGGAATTCATTCAGATCGACACCACGAACATCTTGTTCATTTGCGGTGGCGCCTTCGCCGGTCTCGACAAGATCATCGAACAGCGCATCGGCCACAAGGGCGTCGGATTCCATGCCAACGTCCGCACGAAAGCGGAGAAGAACGCAGGAGACCTGTTCGCACAGGTTCTCCCCGAAGATCTCTTGGCTTTCGGTTTGATCCCCGAATTCGTCGGGCGACTTCCGATGGTCGGTGCCGTGCACAATCTCGATCGACCGGCACTGATCAAGATCCTGACGGAACCGAAGAACGCACTTCTCAAGCAGTACCAGAAGTTCTTCGAGTTCGAGGATGTGGAACTGGAACTCACTCCCGAGGCGTTGGACGCAGTGGCCGAACAAGCGCTCGAGAGAGGGACCGGGGCCCGCGGTTTGCGAGCAATCCTCGAAGAGACGTTGTTGAACGTGATGTTCGACCTTCCGGGTCGAGCCGACGTTGCCAAGGTGGTCCTCGATCTCGACGTGATACGCCGTCATGCGCAGCCGACCCTCGTTCCTCGTGCACCGGTTCGAGCGGCGCGGCCGCGTCGTGCGGCTAGCTGACGTTCGAGGAGATCTTTGGTGGACTACTCCGAGGCTTTGGAGTACCTCGACGCGCATGCGACGTACGAAAAGACGGGTCGAATCGAGTCGCCCTCTCTCGAGACGATCACTCGCCTGTGTGCAGTCATGGGCGACCCCCAGCATTGTGCACCCGTCGTTCACATCACGGGAACGAACGGCAAGGGTTCGACTGCTCAACTCGTCACTCGACTCTTGATGGCCTCTGGATTGCGGGTCGGAACGTACACGAGCCCCCATCTCGAGCGAGTCAATGAGCGGATGGCGATCGATGCGACAGCGATCTCCGACAGAGCATTTGCCGACCAGATTTCTGCGGTGGGCGATCTCGAAATTCTCGCCGGTGTTCGTCCCGGATATTTCGACATCTGCACCGCGGCAGCATTCCGCTGGTTCGCTGATGAAGCCGTGGATGCGATGGTGATCGAAGTCGGACTCTTGGGTGCATGGGACGCAACCAATGTCGCCGACGCACGAGTTGCCGTCATCACGAATATCGGTCTCGATCACACCGAGTTCGCGGGTCCGACGCTCGCGGACATCGCCCGAGAGAAGTCGGGAATCATCAAGTCCGGCAGCGCCGTCGTGTGCGGAGAAACTCGACCTGACATCGTCGAGATCATCCGTCGAGGCGGAGGAGCGTCGTTTCTCATGAGAGGCGTGGACTTCGATGTCGACGCGAACCAGTTGGCTCTTGGTGGTCGCATGGCAACACTGCGTACCCCCACGACCATCTATCCCGAATTGCTCATTCCATTGCATGGGCGCCACCAAGCCGACAACGCAGTGGTCGCCTTGACGGCAGCCGAAGCGTTCTTTGCGCGACCACTCGACGTCGAGGTGATCCAAGAGGCATTTTCATCGGCGCGGATGCCGGGACGTTTCGAAGTGCTCGGACATCAGCCTCTGGTGATCGTCGACGGCGCACACAACCCCGCGGGAGCCGATGTCTGCGCGTCGGTGTTCTTCGAGGATTTCGATCCGGCGGGGGCACGAATCCTGGTCGTCGGCTGTCTGCGCGGAAGGGATCCGGACGAACTGCTGTCAGCGCTCCGTGCCGACGAGTTCGACAGGGTCATCTGCTGCACTGCTCCGTCTCCGCGCGGCCTGGAGGCCGATGAGGTGGCCGGAGCGGCGCGCCGACTCGGCTGCGAACAGGTCGAAGTCGTTGCCGACCTCGATTCCGCTCTGCGAACAGCGTGGGTCGGGGCAGGGGCAGATGATGCGATTCTCGTCACGGGATCCTTGTATGTGGTTGGGGCTGCCCGAGTGCACCTGCGATCGATCCTGCCCTGACGGTAGGATCGAAAGCCATGTCCGACTGCACCCTCGTTTTGTTGAAGCCCGACGCCGTCGAACGCGGCCTGGTCGGCACGATCCTGAACCGCTTCGAATCCAAGAACCTGAAGATCGTGGCTCTGGATCTGCGCCTCTTGGATCAGGACACGCTCGCTCGTCATTACGAGGAGCACGTGGGCAAAGGCTTCTATCCCGAGTTGGTCGAATTCATGTCCCGGGGCCCTGTGGTCGCGCTCGTGCTCGAAGGGCCGGAAAACACCTGGGAAGTGGTGCGCACGATGATGGGGGCCACGAATCCCCGTTCCGCTGCTCCCGGCACCATCCGCGGAGACCTCGGCATCCTGTTCACCGAGAACTTGGTCCATGGAAGCGACTCTCTGGCTTCGGCAGAGAGGGAAATCGGCATTTTCTTTCCCGGTCTGTAGTCGATTCGGGAGTTTGTAGAATT
>JBDLRO010000211.1:0-11756 GCA_039800025.1 Actinomycetota bacterium
CTGGAACTCGCAGCCGGTGCCGACGAATTCGTTCTTCCCGTCACACAAGAGGAGTTGGCCGGAATGGTCGGTGCCTCACGTGAGCGTGTGAACAAAGCGATCAGCAGCTTCATCCGTTTGGGATGGATCGAACAGCACGAGCGCCGTTACAAGATCTTGATGCGCGACCGCCTCGAGTTGCGCGCCCGCTGATCGCGCGACGAATTCGTCCTTCGAAGGTTTCAGGTGAGCCAAGCCCGCGCGCGTGCGAACGCATCGGTTGCATCATCGGGACGGTGAGCAGGTCGAGACGTGTCATGCGCGAATCCGTGCTCGGCCCGTGAATACTCGACAACCGTGACACCGGCGTCGCGCAGTTCTTGGACGTGACCCGGCGGAGTCCACGTGTCGAGTGAGCCGATGATCGCCAAGACTTTGCTCGCATCGCCATTGCGCACGTACTCGAGCGGATCTCCTTGATCGGGTGACGCCCATTGCTCGGGTGTGTGGATCATGCCGTAGAAACTCGCGATGCGGTCGAAGCATGCGAGCCCCGCCGACTTGAAGCAGTACATGCCGCCCATGCAGAACCCGATCAATCCCACCGGTGAACAGCCGGTCGCCGCTGCAGCCTCTTCGAGATCGCGGAATCGATCACGGTCGCGCAGTCGGGGAACGGCGGCGAACCGCGCATCGATGTCGTCGAGACCAGTCAGTGATCCGAATGGTTCGATCGCAACCGTGCTCACACCCCACTCGGTCGCGAACCTCTGAACGTGCTCGGCAAAGAGTGGGCGAAGCCCGAAGATGTCGGGGAACACGACGAGGCCTCGAGAAGCTCCTTCGACGAGGTGAACTTCCGCTGGTGTGCCGGACGGCAAGATCATCTGCATGCTTCAACCATAGAGATGTTCACGGCTTCAGACGACACATCCACCGCTTCACACCCTCGACTCCCGATGCTCACTCGACCTGATCGACGACGAATTGCACGACACCCATCACCGATCCGCCGTCCACCCACAATCCTCGACCCGGAGCTGGCGCGTACACATTCGGCGGTGACGTATGGATCCCGAGCAGGTCGACGTCTTCGTCGACACTGCGTCCGAGGAGAACTCCCGAACGAGAGCGACGGACCTGTTGAACCCAGTGATCGGGGCGTGATCTCAGGAGCGAAGGCGTCGTTCCCGCGATCACCGAGACATGCGAAGACCGGATCGGGTCGTCGAGCAGGCGAGCGATCACGGGGGTCCACACTGAGTGTCGATGCACGTCGTCAGCGATGATGAGGAGTTCCGTTGCCGACGTGAAGGTGTTCGTGATGCGATCATCACACTGAGTCGACGACACAGGAGGTGGTTCGACGTCGTCGAGGTCCACGACGAATCCCCGTGGATGCGCAACTCTCCACGAGTGCGAGAGTGTTCTGAGAGACGTCGAGACACCTGATCCGCGTGAGCCGACGACGAGGAATCGGATCTGCTCGCCGCTCGGCACCGCAATGTGCTCCCACGTGTCGGCCAACACTGCGAATGCGCCATCACTCCTCGACAAGCGACGGGGCAGACAGCGCAGTGCTGCATCGACTTCAGGGTGGGTCGGGACAGGTTTGCAGTCCTGCGGAGAGACCCAGAAGAACTGCACCGTTCGATTCCGCTCCTCCTCTCGATTCCGAAGCATGAAATTCCCGGGTCGATCGATTCCCGACCATGCCGATGTCACTCGTGACGTCATCGACGTCGGAATTGCCTGCTCACGGGCTGCAGTGATGATGCAGGTCACTGCTGATTCGGTACTCGCTGCCACGATCCTCTCGAACGATTCCCAGAGAAGCGATTCGGTCCGATCATGGGCTGCGCGAGTTCGCCAGAGATCAGCGTCGTCGACAGCAAGGAGAAGTCGACGACCGTTCTCCGAATTCGTTCCCTGACGTCTCATGCGTTCCTCACACAGGCGGAGTGCTCGAAAAACGTGCTCCCGGTCGGCGCCGTCAACGACGATTCCAAGACCGTCGAGATGTTCGACTGTCGATCCACGACACGCGATGACGACGACATCGACATCCGACCGTCGATCGCCGAGCGAAGTGACCATGGCACGAAGAGCGTTCGTTCGACCCGTCCCAGCAACGATCAGGTGGTGTCGGTCGAGTCGAAACGAGATCGGCATCTGAATCTGCTCGGAGACGTCATCACACATACCCATGAAGGCCGAGTCGTTCGGAGTCCTTCGTGTGAGAACCGCGGGCAGCGGATCGCACCATGGTCGATGTGGTGACGTTCCACCAGCGGCTTCGTGAATTCGGCAGATGGTGTCGACCATTTCTGTCAACACGTTGGAGACATCCAGTGCCTGTACCTCTCGACCGGTCTCGCCGCCCCGTTTGACGATCAGTCGACCGGGCGTCGAACGATCGATCGCCGCAGCTCTGTCAGTGCCGAGGACTTCGTGCGAGTCCGAAGGAGATTGCACGCGCAGGGCGATGCGGACCGACGCGTTGGCCATGACATCAGCTGTCAGAGCAGCCGATCTCTGCGCAGCGATGATCAGATGCAGACCCAGACTTCGACCCCGCTGCGCAATGGCAGACAGTCCCCGAACGAAGTCGGGAGCATCTTCTCGCAGTGCGGCCAACTCGTCGATCACCACGACGAGACGGGCCAATGAACTCACGTCTTCGCCCGCCGACTGCAGTCGCTGATATTCGTGAATGTCTCGCGCACGAGCACTTCTCAAGAGCGACTCTCGACGTTTGAGTTCAGCCTCGAGTCCGAACAGGACTCTGTTCGCCATTCCGATGTCGAGATCGGTGACCACACCGACGACGTGAGGCAGATCGGAGCAGGCATCGAATGCCGATCCGCCCTTGTA
The DNA here is from genome assembly GCA_039800025.1 of Actinomycetota bacterium. Classification (GTDB taxonomy): domain Bacteria; phylum Actinomycetota; class Acidimicrobiia; order Acidimicrobiales; family Ilumatobacteraceae; genus Casp-actino8. Next base: position 2,854 of record JBDLRO010000211.1, read on the forward strand.
GTCGACGAGAACGAACGACAGGGCGGTTGGGGAACTGTTCATCGCCATCGTCAGCACGATCTGACGCAACAACTCGCTCTTTCCCGAGCCTGTCGTCCCGATGACCACTGCGTGAGGACCATCCGAGTCGAGATCGAGTTCGACGACGCCGTTCTTGTCGAATCCCAGTTTTGCGCGTGGTCCCGAACCGCAACTCTTCAACCACATGCGGGTGATGAGTTCCTCGAACGATTCGTGTGCACCGATGAACGATGGACTTGTCCCAGAGAACAAGTCCCGAAACTCCGCGCCCTGGGTGACCCCGACATCGCCGTCATCGGGATCTCTCCATCGACTGATCGCCCTGCAGATCGTTTGAAACGTCTCGAAACTGATCCCGTCCGTCTCGTCGTCGTCTGCATCGACGACTGTCGTGCACACAGCAGGCAGATCGTTCACCGATCGCGTGGCGACGACGACAGTGGCGATGCCACTGTCGAGAGCAGCCATCACCGGCGACCCTCTCGCCATGTTCGAACTCTCCGTGGTCACGATCACCAGATGCGGTTTCGCTGGACTTCCGACTTCTGCGACAGGTAGTTCGTCATTGAAGAGTCTGAAATGCGGGAGATCTCGCAGCGGCGCCCACCCGGAATCCCCATTGCCGAAGACCGTCAGTCGCCAATCCGATGGCCCGACTTGCGCAGCCATCCGCACGATCAGTGCCGCCACCGCCTCGGATGCACGACGACCGTGAACACCGATCACCTGACCTGCCGTCACGTCGATCAGCACGGGAATGTCGTCGAATGCGAGAACAGGTGCACCTTCTGCCACGGTGATCGCTCGTGAGCCGAAGCCGATTGCAGCCGTGTCGAGGGATCTCGACTCCCAGAACCACGGTCCGCCGCTGTGGATCTGCTCACGAACATCGATGAGAAATGGATGAGCCCGACGGCGACGTTGGGCTGACACGTCGGCAAAACGTTTGCAGTCTCTCGCAAATCGTTCATCGACGATCCGCAGATCTTCTCGCCATCTGCGAGTTCGTCTCCGACTTCGAAGGGTCCGGAAGATCCAGGAGACGATCGCTCCGACTCCCGTGACGACCGAGAACATGGCGAAGTACCACTGTCGTGACAAGGACGCGACCACGATGCCGGTCACGATGCCCGTGACAACCGAACCCCACGCGGGTGGAGTTGCATTGCCAGGCTTTTCGGTGAGTGCTGAACGCACAGGTCGAAGCAGCTCGGGCTCCGTTGCTCGTGGGCGCCGATGAAAGACCCTGACGGGCAGACCTTCGTCCTGCCTCGAGACACGTTCATGCGCGTCGAGCGAGTGCTCGTCTTCGTCGTCGAATGCGCACTCGCGAATTTCGCACTCGGTTCGTCCGAGACGGAGTCGCCGATGTTCCAGCACCCCGACTCCGCCCAATGACTGCAGGGAGAGGTGCGGCGGATCCCAGATCAGCATCACGTGGTGGGGTTCGAGATCGGGGTCGTCGATGTGGATCCCGCACGCAGGAGACCTGCCCAGCGTGTACCGGCCGGGCGCGAGGTCGAACGCCTTGGCGCAGTCCGGACCAGAGCGAACCACGAGGCGATGACCGATGCGTCTCATGGCCGAGCACTCGTCCGATCGGACCGGAATTGCACCACTGGTCTCACTGCTCGTCTCACCGCTGCTCTCACCGATCGATCGCAGTGAGAAGAGCGGAGAGGTGCATCTGGCGATGTGCGGGGATGAATATCGCACACACACCCATCACCGAATCCCCGCAGACGCAGGACGCATCTCCTGATCCATCTCGACCGCGATCGGTCCGACAGACATTGCAGACGTCGTCGCCACGCGTCGGTCGCTCGAACTCGACGACATCGATCGTTTCACGCCTCAGTGACGAGTGGACGCGTCTCGCTCGCCGACCTCGTGCCATCTCCCAAGCAAATCAGTGGAACCTGCCCGGTGGACCCGTGGATCATCTCGATGTCGTCCTGGAACGATGTGGATTCGATCAACCCGGGAATCAGAACCAGCACGACGAATATCTGAGCGATCTCGTTCGAATCGCTGCACACGACCAACTCGCAGCCCGGATCGTTCTGCAACGCATCATCCCTGGACTGATCAGCATCGCCGTTCGTCGTGCACCGATCACTGCAAATGGTCTCGCCGGCGCATTCGACCTGGTGACATCTGCAGCATGGCTCGTGATCTGCCAGTTCCCGATCGATCGACGTCCGCGTCGGGTGGCAGCCAACCTGCTCATGGACATCGAATACCTCGCCTTCGTCCGCGACTCTCGCCTCAAGTCGAGCCGTAACGAGCAGTCACTCCATCCCGATGCGATGCTCGGCGTCGAATCGGGTCGATATCGCGCCCACGACACCGTGTCGGATCCGGTCTCCGACGAGAGTGCGTTCGACTTGATGATGCACTCGTTCTCCCTGACCGGCGTTTCCGAACGCGACCTTCAGATGCTGCGCGCGGTTGCTCACGACGTCAATTCGACCGAAGCCGCTGCGGTCCTCGGTCTCTCTCCTCGATCCGTCCGCAATCGACGGGAGAACGCACTCGTTCGCGCACTCGCTCTTCTGACCCGCGACGAACACGAATCGCGTCACGTGGCAGAGCCCGATACCGAGAATCAGCGATCGGGGATGTCGTCGTAACCGAGATCTCCGGGCATCAACAGCGCGTCCATCGTTCCATCGGGTTTCAAGCGGATCTTGGGCAGAACGCGAATGGGCTGGCCGATCGATCCGGCGCTGTGCAACACCGAGGCAACGGTGTCGTGATCTGCCAGGAACTGAAGGTTCACCGTTGTCGGCGGCAGCATCAGCAGCTCACCCTGCCTCGATCTGCTCAGCGCCGATGAAGGAGTCACCCAGAGACTGTCGATCAATTCCTTGTCGTCGTGAAGCGGTTCCTGATCTCGCGGGGTCGCAGTGACGAAGAAGCGCGTATCGAAGCGACGAATCTCCCCGAACGGCGTCACCCAGTGGGAGACCCAATGCAGCTCATCGGTAGCGGGTGTCAGTTCCTCGTCATGAAGCACCTTGGTCATGCTGCAACGACCTTCGTGCACGTCGTGGCGGTAGGTCGTGAAACGCTCGGCGAGAAGCGGATCGTCGAATCGAAGTTGGGTTCCGCTCTTGTCGCGGGCCAACAGAACTCCGGCTTCTTCGAAGCATTCCCGGATCGCAGCGATCTCGTACGACGAATCTTCCGCATCCACTGCTCCGCCGGGAAAGACATACATGCCTCCGGCGAATGCCGCCTTCGTCGTGCGACGCATCATGAACACTTCGATCCCGCTCGTCTCCGCGTCGCGGATCAACATCACGGTCGCGGCCGGCTTGACGGGAACTGCCTGCGGGTCGAAGTCTGGTCGGGTCACGGCAGATCCCCGCGAACGTCGGTGGCATCCGTGTCGATGATGTCTCCCTGAATGGTCGACGACCGACGAATCACGATGATGTTGCGACGGGATCTCTTCATCAACATGCCTCGAAAGGCTGCTCGAGACGGCGGGAAGAGCATCAGCAATCCGAAGATGTCCGAGAAGAAGCCCGGTGTCAGGAGGAGTGCACCGGCTCCGAGGATCAGAACCCCGTCGACGATGTCACGTGTCGGCACCTTGCCTGCCGCCACGGATTCATTGAACCTGCGCCACACCCGCAAGCCCTCTCGCTTGACGAGCCAACTGCCCACCACGGCAACCACGACCATCACAGCCAACGTGTTGAAGAACCCGATGTAGCTGCTCATCCGAATGATCGTGTACAGCTCGACGATCGGCATGATCACGAACAGGAGAAACAAGATCACAGAGGCACAGTAGCGTTGATCCGGATGACTGATCGTCCGCCCAGTGTCGATGCTCTGGCTCGCTCGCTCGTGAACACCGGACTGCCCCATCCGCTCCTCGTCGATGCGGCTCGCGAAGCGATTGCGAGCGGCGATCCCTCCAACGCAGAACGGATCGCCGAAGAGATTTCGTCGAGCCTTCTCGTCCCGGTCATCAATGCGACCGGAGTCATCGCCCACACCAATCTCGGTCGCGCTCCATTGGCACACAGCCAGAGTGCTCGTGCACAGAACCTCGAGTTCGATCTCCTGTCGGGCCAACGAGGGAGCCGACAGACCGGGGTGGGCAGGCTCTTTGCCCGGTTGTGCGGAGCGCAGGATGCCATCGTCATCAACAACAATGCTGCAGCGATCATGCTCGTTCTCGCCGCCCTTGCCCGTGATCGCGATGTCGTCGTCAGCAGAGGCGAAAGCGTCGAAATCGGCGGCGGTTTTCGCGTTCCCGAAGTGATGGAGGAGTCCGGAGCTCGCCTGATCGATGTCGGGACGACGAATCGCACACGTGCCGCCGACTACCGCAAGGCGATCGAGCGCAAGCACAACGACGTCGCATTGATTCTGAAAGTGCATCCGTCGAATTTTCGAGTCGAAGGATTCGTCGAAGAGGCATCTGTCGCACAACTCGCGCCCCTCGATGTCCCGATCGTCGCAGACATCGGCTCTGGCTTGCTCGATGCTGCATGCCCCTGGTTCACCGATGGTCCTCCATCGTGGTTGCGTGGCGAGCCGGCTGCGCGGCAAACGCTCGCAGATGGCGCTGCTCTCGTGACCTTCAGCACCGACAAATTGATGGGCGGACCACAAGGCGGTGTCATCGCTGGCCGCGCCGACCTCGTTCGCGCCTGTGCAGCTCATCCTCTTGCGCGGGCACTGCGCCCCGGAGGTCTCGTCCTCGCGGCACTGCATCGCACCGCACTCGCTCACCTCGGTCGAACCGTCGAGCGTGATGTTCCCTTCTGGGCAATGGCCCGTGCACATCCTGATGACATCAGGCTGCGAGCCGAGCACATCGCCGCTGCCCATCCGTCGTGCAGAGTCGTGGCATGTGAGTCTCTCCCTGGAGCAGGAAGCACCCCCGGTGCCTCGATTCCATCGTTCGCAGTCCAGCTCGAAGGTGACCATCTGCGACAGCTGCGTCGCAACTCGGTTCCTGTCATCGCCCGCATACGCGATGACACAACTCTGCTCGACCTGCGAACCGTCGACCCAGCAGACGATCAGCTCGTGATCGCAGCCTTGTCGGACGTTCTCGGATCCAACAGCACTCGTTCGTGACATCATGCGAATCTTTGCGACAGCCGGCCATGTCGACCACGGCAAGTCGACGCTCGTTCGAACTCTGACCGGAATCGACCCGGATCGATGGCACGAGGAGAAGCGTCGCGGTCTGACGATCGACATCGGCTTCGCACACATGACGCTCCCGAGTGGTAAGGGCATTTCCTTCATCGACGTTCCGGGTCACATTCGATTCATCTCCAACATGCTGGCCGGTGTCGGGGGAATTCATGGCTGTGTCCTGACCGTCGATGCCCGTGAAGGTTGGATGCCCCAAACCGAGGAGCATCTGCGAATTCTCGAGTTCGTCGGCCTTCGCCACGGAATCATCGCGCTCACGAAGATCGACCTCTGTGACGATGACACTCGCGAATTGGCCGTCCTCGACATATCGGACAGAGTCGCCGGCACGTTTCTCGCCACGGCACCGATCGTTTCCGTTTCGAGCACGACGGGAATCGGGATCGACGAACTGGTCACGGCCCTCGATCACATGGCTCACGAATCGAAAGGTTCGATCGATCGCCATCGCCCCCGTCTCTTCATCGATCGTGTTTTCGCAGCGAAGGGAAGTGGAACGGTCGTCACGGGAACGCTCGCTGATGGTTCGTTCTCCGTTGGCGACACCGTGACGATCACCCCGATGATGCACACGGCACGCATTCGGTCGATCCAGTCCCTCGGCGAGAGCCACGACGCGATCGGACCCGGCCACCGTGTGTCGCTGAATCTCTCCGGTATCGATCATGGCGACATTGCCCGTGGCCATGCGGTGGTACGTCCGGATGAATGGTTCGTCTCCGACAAAGTCGACGCACGCCTCGATGTTCTCGCAGATCTCGATCACGCTGTGTCGCGGCGGGGGGCCTTCACCGTCCACATCGGTTCCGATGAAATCCCTGCACGAATGCGAGTACTCGGTGCGGATCGCATCGACCCCGGTTCGAGCGCGAATGTTCGTCTGTACCTCGATCGCCGAATTCCTCTCCTCCCTGGTGACAGATTCGTCCTGCGCGAAAGCGGCAGATCGGAGACGATCGGAGGCGGCGAGATCCTCGACATCGATCCCGTGCTGTCCGCAACTCGCGCGCGACCCGACAGCTCGATCGAGCGGATCGTCGATGAACGAAGGATCATCACCGTGGACCACCTTCGCCTGCTGACCGACATCGATGTGCAGCCCACGGTTGGCGTGTGGATTCTCTCTCCCGATGAACACGAGCGCCGCACGGGTGCGATCGGAGCATCGATCAAAGCAGCAGATTCCAGCGGTTTCGACATTGCGCAACTCGATGAGATCGACCGCGCTCTCGTCGGACAGGTCTCCGGTGTGATGATCGAAGACGGTCGGGTCCGTCGCGCAGGTGTCGAGGATCCCCTCGTTCATCATCCGGCGATCGCTCGACTCGAACGGCAGCGATGTGCTCCGGACACGGCTGCCGACATCTCACCCGCAGAGCTGCGACGACTTGCGAAGATCGGATTGGTCTTCGAGAGTCAGGGCGAATGGTTCCATCAGTGTGCACTCGACGATGCACACGCGGCCGCCCGCAACCTTCTTGCGTCTCACCCGGACGGGTTCACCGTGTCACAGTTTCGCGAACATCTCGGCATCACCCGCAAGCACGCAGTCCCTCTCGCGACCGCTCTCGATGCTCGGGGCATCACACGTCGGCGCGGCGACGTGCGAATAGCCGGTCCGCGTCTGTGATGATCGTGCGGAACGTGAGATTGATTCTCTGACCCACGGGCTTCTTCGTCTTCGGGATCTCGTGGACCCAGCACTGCTGCATCAACCCGCTCATGATGAGGAGCGAACCGTGTTCCAAGGGAAGCTCGACCACGGTCTTCGTTTCCTTGTGACGCATCCGGAACACTCTGGTGTCTCCGAGACTCAGTGACGCAATGACGGGCTCATGTCCCAACTCGGGCTCGTCATCGGCATGCCAGCCCATGGAATCTCGTCCGTCTCGGTAGAGATTCACGAGACAACTGTTGAACTCCGCGCCGCTGTCGACACTGCACCGATCACGCAGCGCTCGAAGGCGGTCGGTCCACGCTCGCGGCTCGAGTCGAATACCCGAATACGAATACGCATGGTCCCCGTACCAACATGCGAGTCGCGGCTGCAGCACCTCTCGACCGAACAACACGATGTGTCGGTGTTCCCACGGCGTTTCCTCGACGAGGCCGGTGAAGTGGCGATCGGCCTCATCGGCGTCGATGAACGTGGGGATGTATCGAGCAGTCCCGTCGAAGGGAAGAATGTCTTTCGGGTCGTCGTCAGTGAACAGCGTCATCGCTCTTCGAGCGGCGTTCCCGATAATCACGTGCGCCACCGGATTCGGGCTCGACCTCCAAGACGACACCGTCGATGGCGACGACTCGCGCGTTCTCACCCGACTTGATGGGAGTGGCTCTGTTCGTACGCGCCTTCCAGCGGGCTCCGAGAATCTTCACGGAACCTTCCGGGGAGATGTCCGAAACTGCGGGACCGATTTCGCCGATCAATTTCTCGCGCCCGACAGTCGGGGTGGCGAATCGAGTTCGGGTCATACTCGGCATTCCCGAGACGAAAGTGAGAGCAATGCCGCCGATACCGACGAGAAGCGTCAGCCACGACACCCGCAGGTTGTACTGGTCGATTTCGGGGAACAAGGCCCACGAGCCGATGGTGAACAACGCAAGACCGACTCCGGTCCACAGGCGCGGGATGCCCACTTGAACGTCGACGGAGAATGCAATCATCGATGCGAGGATCAGAGCGAGCGCCCAACCCCGTTCCGGCAATTCGCCGAGTCCGAACGATGCAAGCAACACGAGAACCGCACCGACGACTCCCGCCACTCCGATGCCTGCGGTGAAGAATTCGAACACCATCAGTGCGAGTCCGATGATCAGGAACAAGTAGGCGACGGGAGGGCTCGCTGACGTGTGGAGCATCTGCTGCCAGATGCCCAACTTGTGAAAGCGCACCGTCGTGATGTCGTTGGAAACCGTGCTGTCGTCACCGATGGTTTCAATGGCAGTGTCCAACTCGACGCCGTTGACGACGATGCCGTCGAGAGCGAAAACCATGTTGCGAATCGTGGGCACGCCCTCGTCGCTGATCTCGAGTTTCAGCGCTCCTGCGCGTCGGGCATCTTGAAAGCCGAGGGTCTTCGTACGAAGGTCATCGGTGGCGTTGCCGAAGGAGACAGTGTCGGTGAGCGGTGTTCCCATGCGACCGATTCGCGCTCCCGGTGCCATACCGGTTGCATCAGCTGCTGAGAGGAGTTGAGCGACAAGACCGGTTGCACGGGCGCCCGATGGTCCGACCCAGATGGCGATCGGAACCGACGCACCTTCGATTCGTTCGTATACCTCTCGCATGACGTCTCGGCCCACGAGCGCCGCTTTCGAGTTCATCTGCAGGATGAGCGCCTGAGCGCCATTGTCTTCGGCGCGGGTGATGGCCGCCTCGATCTCGTCGACGACGATCGAATCGAAGAAGCCCGACACCTGCAGCACGTCGACAGGCGTCAGGAGATCGGCTGGTGAATCGGCCTCAGGTGCCACGACCTCGGTCGCGGAGATCGCAGTGTCCGTCGATGCATCAGTGTTCGATGCAGCGCGTGCCACATCGGAAAGACTCAGCAGGGCTCCGATCGCAAGGAAAAGGGTCGCTAGTCTGCGCACGAGTGTCTCCGAAACCTGAAAATGTCAGTCGCATGTTCACCATGTCGCGGTTGCTCGTGGTGGCCGGCAAGGGTGGTGTCGGCAAGACAACGGTA
>JBDLRO010000212.1:0-4205 GCA_039800025.1 Actinomycetota bacterium
CTTCCAGATCGCGGCGAATCCGGCATCTCGCACGTTTCCGGCCCGAAATTCCTCATGGATCACGAATGGACATGCGTAGACGTCGCCGATCGGATCGATCAGGCACACCACTCGACCTGCACCGCACATGTTGAGACCGGGCAATGGATCACCGAGAGCATTGAGGTGGAAGAACGAGTCCCCGGTCAGAACGTTCTCACCGTGTGCGAGAAGCCATTCATAGATCTCACGTTGCTGGGCATTGGTCGGATGAAGTTCGTGCCATGTGTCGGCACCGCGTCCCGAGGGGCGAAGACGGGTGATGCGCAATTGGGCTCCGTACGAATCGGCGAGTCGCTTGAACTCGTCGAGCTGGGAGACGTTGTGGCGAGTCACGACAACAGAAATCTTGAAGGGGCCGAATCCGGCGTCACGCAGGTTGTCCATGGCGCGGCGGGCGAGCGCATAGGAACCGACGCCGCGTACGGCGTCGTTCGTCGCCTCATCGGTTCCGTCGAGGCTGATCTGAATGTCGAGATAGTCGAGAGCTGCGAGTCGTCGTGCCTTCTCCTGATCGATGAAGGCCCCATTCGTCGAGAACTTCACACCGATACCACTTCCGATCGCGTACTCGAGCAATTCGAAGAAATCGCGTCGGACCATGGGCTCACCGCCGCCGATGTTGATGTAGAAGACCTGCATCTCCCGAAGTTCGTCGAGAACTCGCTTGGCTTCAGCGGTCGACAACTCACGGTCGTCACGTTGTCCGCTGGACGACAGGCAATGGACGCACTGCAGATTGCATGCGTAGGTCAGTTCCCACGTGAGGCAGATCGGGGCATCGAGCCCCGACTTCATCTGTTCAACGAGTTGCGGTGCGCTCACGGACGATCTCCGATGTTTCGAGGGAGGACAGAGCCTGGACGAAAGCAGGCCAACGATCTCGAGCCACACCACAGGCATCGAGGGTCGACTGCAGATCCGGATGGCTCGCAAGGGACTCCACGACGTGCACGACGTCGGGGTGTTTGAGGAAGATCAAACGACGATTGCCGTAATGGTACGCAAGGGCACCGAACGGCTCGGGACGAACTGCGACCTGGGGATGCAGTTCGAGACAGGAATCGAGGGCGATGCCCATGAACCGATGAGCGGGTCAGTAGACGCCGCACATCCCGTCGATCGAAATCTCCTCGATCAGCATCTCGGATTCGATCGCCGGCGCCGCAGATGTCTCCGACGAGGAGGTGCTGCGTGTTTCGGCTTCGACCTGTCCGTCGAGAATCGGGGCGTTTGCGGTCGGAGTACTCATGTGAGAAGCGTACCGCGACCCGAGAGGTGACCGACTACCGTTCGAATATCCAACAGAACCGCCGTGGGGGTGGTTCGGGACAGTCGGGGGTAGACGATGAAGACGAAGGCAGCAGTCCTCTGGGAACTCAACTCGCCATGGAGTGTCGAAGAGATCGAACTCGATGAGCCGAAGTTCGGCGAAGTGCTCGTGGAGATGAAGGCCTCCGGCATGTGCCACAGCGATGAGCATCTCGTCACGGGGGACCTCCCCTTTGCTCTTCCGATCATCGGTGGACATGAAGGCGCGGGAATCGTGCGCAAAGTCGGCGAGGGAGTGAGCTGGCTCGAGCCCGGCGACCACGTCGTTTTCGGCTTCATCCCGTCGTGTGGTCGTTGTCCGAGTTGTTCGACCGGCCATCAGAACCTCTGCGATCTCGGCGCGTTGATGGGCATCGGCCGACAGATCACCGATGGCGGAGCCCGCCATCATGCACGCGGTCAGGATCTCGGCTTGATGTGCCTGCTCGGGACGTTCGCCCATCACACCGTCGTCAATGAGGCGAGCTGCATCAAGATCGAGAAGGATCTGCCCCTCGACAAAGTGTGTCTGCTCGGTTGCGGAGTCGTTACTGGCTGGGGTTCGGCTGTCTATGCCGCTGAGACCAAGCCCGGTGACACCGTTGTCGTCGTCGGAATCGGCGGTATCGGAGCCAATGCCGTGCAGGGAGCGAAGTTGGCCGGCGCCAAGCGCATCGTCGCGATCGATCCGGTGGAGTTCAAGCGCGAGAAGGCGATGGAGTTCGGAGCGACCCACACTGCGTCGTCGATGACCGAAGCCGTTGCATTGCTGCAGGACATCACGTGGGGAACGATGGCCAACAAGGTGATCATGACGATGGGTGTCGGTTCTGGAGCCGTGATGGCCGAAGCAATGGCCCTCGCATCCAAGCGCGGTCGAGTCATCGTCACCAATATCCATCCAGCACTCGAAATGTCGGCCACCATCAACTTGCTCGACGTGACATTGATGGAGAAGCAGGTCGTCGGTTCGCTGTTCGGATCCGGCAATCCGCGTGCCGACATCCCGAAATTGGCCGGTCTGTACCGCGAGGGTCAGCTGGATCTCGACGGTCTGGTCACCCACACCTACCCTCTCGAGGGAGTCAATGAGGGTTACGAGGCGATGCGCCGGGGCGAGAACATCCGCGGGGTTCTCGTCTACGACTGAGAATCAGTCGTAGTGAGGTGGCGACTGAGAATCAGTCGTAGTGAGGTCGACCGACCGGAATGGTTCGGGTCAGGGCTCGGTGGATAGCGTTGCCTCCGTCGGCGCGAGGGTCGTGCTGACAGGGGGGGTGACACGCCATGTCGGAAATCCGCAAGTCCAGAGCAGCCGTGTTGTGGGGCATGAACGAGCCGTGGAAGATCGAAGAGATCGAGATCCACCCTCCGAAGCACGGTGAGGTGATCGTTCACTGGCGTGCAGCCGGTATGTGCCACAGCGACGAGCATCTCGTCACTGGCGACATGGTGCCTCCGAAGGAAGTCTGGCCCCTCATGGGCATCGAGGACTTCTATCCGATCATCGGTGGCCACGAAGGTGCAGGTGTCGTCGTCGAAATCGGATCAGGTGTGCACAGTGTGCAGGTCGGCGATCATGTCTCGGCCTCGTTCGTTCCCTCGTGTGGGCGTTGTCGGTATTGTTCGACGGGTCGTCAGAATCTGTGCGACAACGGAGCGAAGACGTTCGTCGGCGGCATGATCACCGACGACACGCATCGTCATTTCGTCAAGGGCAAGCCCGTGACTCTCATGGCCAAGGTTGGAACGTTCAGCGAGTACTCGTGCGTCTCGGAACAGTCGATCATCAAGGTCGAAAAGGACATTCCCCTCGAGTGTGTCGCTCTCGTCTCGTGCGGAGTGGCGACCGGCTGGGGGTCCGCTGCACATCGCGCCGGAACTCAGGCCGGTGACACCGTCGTCGTCGTCGGATGTGGCGGCATCGGCATGAATGCAGTCCAGGGTGCTCGGATGGCAGGTGCGAAGCGCATCATCGCCGTCGACCCGGTCGAGTTCAAACGTGAGAAGGCGATGGAGCTCGGAGCGACGCACACCTACGCCTCGATGGCCGAAGCCATGCTCCCCGTGATGGAAATGACCTACGGCCAGATGGCGGACCGCGTGATCATGACTCCTGGTGTTCTGCACGGAGAGATGATGGGCGAAGGCATGAACTTGGCAGGCAAAGGAGGAACGGTCGTCGTCACGGCCATCTCGCCGATCGCCAGTGAGACTGCGAACATCAACTTGTTCAATCTGGCCATGTGGAACAAGGAGATCAAGGGAACGATCTTCGGCTCGCTGAATCCTCGGGCAGACATTCCTGCGCTCCTCGACATGTACCGAGCCGGTCAGCTCAAACTCGACGAACTGATCACCAATCGCTACACACTCGATCAGATCAATGAGGGATACGACGCAATGCGCGATGGCACCAACATTCGCGGCGTCATCGTCAATTCGTGACCGAACCCGTTCATTCGACCGAAAGATCCCCGATGGCTGCGACCGACCGGAACAATCTCATCACATCTCTCGATTCGGCGGTGGTAGGTCGTCGCAGAGAAGTGGAATTGGTCGTTGCTGCACTCGATGCCGGTCGTCATGTGCTCCTCGAAGGCCCTCCAGGAACGGGGAAGAGCACCTTGTTGCGTGCAGTTGCCGAGGGGATGGGTATCGGTTTCGTCTTCGTCGAGGGGAATGCCGAATTGACCCCCGCTCGTCTGGTCGGCCATTTCGATCCAGCGCGCGTCCTCAACGAGGGCTATGACGCATCGGTGTTCGTGGATGGTCCACTCGTGGCTGCCTTGCGAGAGGGATCACTTCTGTACGTGGAGGAGATCAACCGCATTCCCGAAGAAACGCTGAATGTG
>JBDLRO010000213.1:0-14173 GCA_039800025.1 Actinomycetota bacterium
ACCGCGAGCGTCCGTGAAGGTCGCCCAGCTCGTGTTGGGAGCGCTAGCGGGGACTGGTACTCTTAATGAGCCCTTTCGATCGCACGAGGTTCCCGTGGCAAACATCAAGAGTCAGAAGAAGCGCATCCTCACGAATGCCAAGCGCGCCGAGCGCAACAAGGCCGTCAAGAGCGAACTGAAGACGCGCATCAAGACTGCTCAAGCTGGAGTCGCGTCACCCGAGGGCGCCGAGGACATCCGCATGGCCGTCAAGCGACTCGACATGGCTGCCGCCAAGGGAATCATTCACAAGAACACGGCCGCACGTCGCAAGAGTCGGCTGATGAAGCGCATCAACTCCGCCGGCTGACCCCGGTCACCCGCGAGAGGCGCGCCAAGCGCGCGATGAAGACCTCCATCACGAGAGCATCGTCGAGTCCCGTTCCCCCTCGGACGTCCGAATCGGCCGCAGCCAGTAGTTCGTACGCCTTGCGAACACCCTCCGAACCGAGGGACCGGTACGCTTTCAAAGCCTTCTCTGCCGGGTATCCCTTGAGACCGAGCACCTCTTCGGCCTCCTCGCGGCTCGAGACGTTCTTGCCATCGAGTCGTGCGAGTCGAGAGACATGGGCGTGCAGCTGGGCGAGAATCTGCAGAGGGTGACGTTCTCCCGCTTCCATCATTCGCCTCACGACCATGATCGCTCGATGGGCATCGCCCGAGTCGATGGCATCGGTCAGATCCCACGGTTTGACGTCACCTCGCACGCCGAGGAAAGGTTCGAGGAGTTCGGACGTGATTCGCGTCTGACCATATGCGGCCTTCAGCGCATCGGCGAGACGCGGCCATCGCGCGACATCTTCGCCGAGCCACTCGGACACGAGTGATGCCGCCTTCGCATCGAGATTCACTTCGTGTGCGGCGATGTGCTCGTTCCACCACTCACGGCGGTCTTTTGCTCCAGTCGGAGGTGACGGGTCGACGACGATGCCCCCGGCTTTTTTCACTGCAGTCACGAGGCGAGGCGTGACAGCGCCGCTTCCCCATTCGAGAAGAAGATCGACATCTTCGGGGGCGGTCTCGATGAATGCGATGAGACCGTCGAGATCACCCTTGTGCTGCGACAGATTGCGTGCCAGCACGACGCGTTTGTCGCCGATGAATGGTGGGGTCTTGGCTGCCTCGACGGCCGCGGCGAGGACATACTCTCCGTCGAATTCGTCGAGAACCATCGAACGATCCTCGTCACCCACGCTCGCTCTGACCTGGAGCGCCACTGCATCTCCGACGAGAGCGGAATCCGCTCCTTTGAACAGATACACGGCCACGACTCCAGACTCTCACAAGGGTGGGCGATCCGTTGAAACACCGATGCTGAAATCCTCTCGCACGTGCCGATATCGCGCAACCGCCCATGCAGTGAAACCGGCGAGTGCCAATGAGACCGTCATGTCGACCGCAGCGGGCGGATCGATCCGAGCACCCAGAGTTGCCACGCCCTCCACCCAGGCAACGCCCCAGCCGATGGGCCACATCACGACGTGACCCAGACCGGCCGGAAGCAGCCCTCCCACGATCGCGAATGGCAACCCGATCAGCATGACGAGGCCGGCAACGGGAGTTGCCAGAAGATTGCACGGGATCGACATCGCGCTCGGCCATCCGAACACTCCGACAATCACCCCGAGAACTCCTGTCTGGGCAGCAATCGTTGGAGAAACCCAGGACGACACCCAGGTCGGAGATCCGTCGAACAGACGTGCAATCGGTGGCGTCGCAACGATCAATCCGGCGCAGCCCGCGACGGAGAGCCACCACCCGACGGACCACACCAGAAAAGGGTCGATGAGAGTTGCTGCCCCGACGGTCGCACATAACGCCACCCACGACGACACGGGACCTCCGACCCCTGCCATGAGAGCAGATGCTCCTGCCATGAACACTGCGCGAATCACCGATGGTTCGAGACGAGTCATGATGGCGAACCAGGAGAGGAGGACGAGCGTGCAGACGACCCGCCATGGTCGGCGCATGCGTGCGAGGAATGGGCCGGCCGCGGCCAGCAAGAAAACGACGTTCTGACCGGAGACTGCAGTCAAGTGAGCAAGTCCGCTCGCTCGAAAGTTCGAGACCATCTCGGGCGGCTGCGATGAATCGTCTCCGTAGACGAGACCGGTGAACAACGCCCCTCGTCCGGCGTCGAGCAGGTCGGCGCCGTTGCGGATCATGCCCCTCACTCGGTTCGCAGCTCGAACGAGTGGCGCGCTCCTCTGATGACCGTCGACCACCGACGCCATCGCGGATACTTCGAAACGACCAAGGACATGCCGAATCTGCGAGCGACGTGCCTGATCTCCCGTGAACTCTCTCCGAACACCATCGACTGCAACCACATCTCCGGATTCCAGAAGCTGCGCGCGATACCGCTTCGACCCGAACAGCCAACTCTCGAAACGTTGACCATCGATCTCGAGAATCATCCGACGCCCTCTGCCCACCTCCTTCGAGTCGCCGATGACCGTCGCCTCTCCTCGATAGGCGCCGAGCCGAACCTCATCGACTTCACTCCATTCCGCTGAACTGCGGGCCATCCCTGCGAGCCCTGCCAGCACGAGACCGAAGAGAATCCAGACTCCCAACCGCAATCGAGACTCGCACTGAGGTATCGGTGCGCGGGACTCACGTTGTCTCCCCCTCCCTGTCAGTTCGACCCAGACGATCGACCCTGCAAGGAACAAAGAAACCGCAGCGAAACGACGATGTTCTCCACCCTCGCCCAACCACACGCAGATGACGACGACCGAAGCAAAGAGAGCAGCGATGCCCGCAGTACCCGATGGCGAACCAACCGGCGAGGACCCCTTGCGGTCCGAACGCAGAGCCGGGGCGCCGTCGATCACGCGAGATCTGATCGCAGACCCACGTGTCGCACCCCTCCCGTGGGTGTCGCACTATCTTGGGGGCAATGTCCCGAACGAGCCGATCGCGTGTGGGTGGTCCGATCCCTGCACCCACGGCTCCGCGAGCGAAGCCCTCGGGTGCTCCGAACACCAAAACTCCGGCTGCGGTGCGATCCTCTCGGCCGCGTAGCGAGGCACCGCCGATCACGGGCGGATCCGTCCCCGAGGGAATCGAATACCACCATCGCCTCGTTCGAACCTATGGATCTCTTGCAGCGCTCGTCCCGATGGCAGCAGCGGGAGTGGCGAGCATGATCGCTCTGTGGGGCTCCCAATCGACGGCACGCGGTCTGATCGGATTCGTACTGGCCGTGCTGTCCTGCCCGACACTGCCCGTCTTCGGATTTCCACTGGCAACAGGGAGCACAAAATGGCTCGCTGTCATCGCGTCGAGCGCTGCATTGTGGGCCGCAGTCGGTTTCGTTGCAGCGCGTCGATCCACCACTCGAGCAGTGGCCGGTTGGCCCGAATGGCGACGTGAGTGGTTGCGTTTGGCGGTCGGAATCTGGATCGGTTCTTTCATCGGCTTCGCGATCGCAGCAACCATCCTTACTGTCGATTTCTGACGTCATTGGCACGAGCTGAGTCACACCCTGACCAAGTCTTTGATCGCATCGAACTTCGATGCACCGATTCCAGGAACGTCGAGAAGGCCGGACGTCGAGGTGAATCGACCCACGTTCTCGCGGTGGGCAATGATCGCGGCTGCTGTGCTCGGGCCGATACCGGGTAATTCGTCGAGAACCGACGCTGTCGCTGTGTTGATGTCGATGGGAAAAACACTCGGTTCTTCACCGTTGTCGACTCCGATTCGCCCAGGAGTGGATGAACGGACGACTTCGCCCACAGCAGGTACATAGATTTGGTCGCCATCACTGAGTCGGCGAGCGAGATTGATCGCGTTCAGATCCGCGATCGGTTGCGCTCCACCTGCTGCCCGAATCGCATCGACAATGCGTCCGGTGACTGACAATGCGTACACCCCCGGCGAATAGACGTGCCCTGCGACGTGCACCTGGATCTCCGCGGATTCCTCCTCTCCGACAGACACGTCACCTGCACGATTCGTTGCGATGGCGGGACCTCGATCGCCACTCGGCACCGTCGACGCATATCGGATGTCTGCCTCCACTGGGGCGCGTTCCGGCCGAAGAAGTGCAAAGATTCCGAAGCCGATCAGCGGCACTGTGACAAGGGTCGTGAAGATCCGAGCCACCCCGAACCAGTGCACGAGCCGGCGGCCGTGATCGATCCAATCGACGAGCTGTCTCGACCGTTGCCGCGACATCTGTTCGGGTTCCTCGACATGCGCGATCGGACGCCAATCGTCCATCGTGTGGTCACCCCTGGCTGAAAACGTCAGTGACGTTCGGATACTCCGGATTGCCATCGGCGCTCCAATGCAGAACGCCGCTCATATTCGCGTTGCGCTCGAGCAAGGCACTCCTCGGAACTCCAAGCGAGGAAGGGAGCCGCAATTCGAGCAATCGATTCGAGGGTCTCTTCGTCGACATGTCCCAGAGTTCCAAGGACCAGTCGACGGTCGACGATGTCCGACAATGTGCGCGCACCTTCGGCGATCACGGCGAATACCACTTGCACCGCCAGATCATCGGAGTTGGTCGACACTGATCGGCCCAATTCGGGTTCGGCTCGAATCATCTCGGCGAGGCGCACCCACTCGGTTCCGTACAAGCGAGCCAGATGCCGGGCTTGCCGTCCCGACAGTCCGAGACTTCTCAATCTTTCGGAGGCATCGACGAGGAAGGGTTCCGCATCTTCCGCCCACGCGAAAGCACCAGCTGTTCCTTGGTGGCGAGTGAGCGAATCGGTCATCGGTGTTGCCGCCAGTTCGAAGCGAGCGAGCTGATCGATCATCTGCTCCGCGGTCGCGCGCGCGGTCGTCCATTTCCCTCCACCGATCGACCACAGGTTCGCAATCCCCTGTTCACGGTGGTGGTAGAACTCGTGCGCTCGGCTCGCCGAGTAGGTGTCTGCCTCATCAGCGTCGCCTTCTCCCGTATTCGTACCGCCCGTGGCAGACGCAGCGGACCGATGAATCAACGGCCGGATTCCGACCGTTGTCAGTTCCACATCGTCATAGGTCAGTTGCTCCGCAGAGTTGCCCATCGTCGAATTGACGGTGTCGAGAATGAGATCGACATCGTCGACGTCGACAGCAACTGGGGGTTCGGCTCCATCAGGCCCGGGCAACAACGGAGTGTCCGTCGGCCCGATGAACGACTTTCCCATCCATGGCGACACGATCACATGGCGACCCGAACGGGCTCGTGCAAAAACCGCATCATCGACGCGACCCGGTCCTCCGAGCGGACGCGTCAAGATGTGCACGCCTTTCGAACGATCGACACGTACTCCTGTCGGACGACCGAGTGCTGCCAAGACCCGATCGATCCACGGTCCGGATGCGTTGACCACCACTGTGGCTGCGACACTCCCCCGCTCGCCCGTCAAGACATCGGTGAATTCGACACCCGAGACCGCGATGTCGTGTGCTCGCCCGTCGGACGTCGCATCACCGCTGTCACTCGTCACGAATCCGTCGACTCGAACATGGTTCAGGAGAGTTGCACCCGCAGCAGCTGCTGCTTTTGCATAACTCAGGAGCAGTCGTTCGGGATGGATGTTCAACGTGTCGAAATACGCAAAGGCTCCCTGAAGCTCGGTTTCGTCGAGCCACGGAACAGCGTTCAAGAGCTCCGACTTGCTCATCCACTTCGGATGAGGAATACGCAAGCTGTCCGGTGACCGACGATTCCTGTCGTAGGAAAGTGCATCGTAGAGAAGGACACCCGCTCCGATCAGCGCCGTTGGAGGTTTGCTCCACTTCCAAGCCGGCATGATGAATCGGACTTGTTCCACGAGATGAGGTGCACCGAGTGCGAGAATTCGCCTCTCGCGCAAACTCTCTCGCACCACCGCCACGTCGTATTGCTCGAGGTACCGGATCCCGCCATGGATGTATTTCGTGGTCGCAGCGCTCGTCTCGGCTCCGAAGTCGCCCCGATCGAACAGGATCACCCGCAATCCGCGACCCGCTGCCTCCCGAGCAAGACAAATTCCCGTGATCCCCCCGCCGATGATCGCAACGTCGTACGTTCCGGACACGGCATCGAGGTGGCGCTCGATATCGAAAGCGTGCCTGTGCATGGTCAGTAGAGGCGAGCTGTCAGCTTCTTGCGCCACGCAGCCGTTCTCGGATCGTCGGCTCCCATGACTTCGAGAATGTCGAGAAACTGCTGGCGCGCGATTTCGTCTGCCTTGACCACATCCAGAAGCTTCTCCAGCTGCTCGTCGTAATCGTCGGGTTCACGCATCGACAATCGTGCAGCCGCTGCGGCTTTGCGAACCTCATCAGTCTCAGGAACGCGACCGAGGAGAGCCAGAGCCTCGGAACCTTCTCCGCGCGCAGTCATCATGTTGGCGAGCGCGACGATCGCTGCTTCGTTTCCGGGTTCGATCGAGAGGACCGCTCGCAGGCTCTCCTCGTCGCCACGAGCCAACAGGGCTGCGATCTCTTCGTCTCGCGCGGATGGCATCAACTCCTGGATGAACTGCTGTACGACATGCTCTGGTTGAGCACCTTGGAACGCGGTGACAGGAGCGCCGTCCTTGATCGCGACCACCATTGGAATCGACTGGACGCGAAATGCCTGCGCGATACCGGGATTTTCGTCGATATTGACCTTGGCCAGAACGACTCGTCCGTTCGCAGCAGATACAACTTTTTCGAGAACCGGTGTCAGGCTCTTGCACGGACCGCACCATGGTGCCCACAGGTCGACGATCACGGGAGTCGTCATCGAGGCCTCGATGACCTCGGTCTCGAAGGTTGCATCGGTGACGTCGACGATCGAGGGTCCGCTCATGACATCGACGATACCGGTCGCAACCGACGTGCCTCGGAAAGGATTCATCGGGGGCAAGAAGGTCCCGATAACCCCGCTACCGTACGGGTCGTGAGCGCCCAGTCAACCGGACAGGACGTCCCTGGTATCGACGTCGCCGCGGTACGGCAGTGGATGGAAACACACGTCGATGGTGCTGCGGGACCCTTCACCTTCGACGTCATTGCCGGAGGTCATTCCAACCTCACCTACAAGGTCACCGGGACCGATGGACGCCGATTCGTGCTGCGTCGTCCTCCTCTCGGACACGTTCTGGCGAGCGCGCATGACATGGGGCGTGAATTCCGCATCATCGATGCGTTGAGCGGCACTCCCGTACCCGTCGCCCCCGCCCTCGGCTACTGCGACGACCCAGCTGTCAACTCGGCGCCTTTCTATGTGATGGATTTCGTCGACGGTCTCGTGATTCGCGACCGTGACTCTGCCGAGCGCCTCCTGACCCCAGAAGCTCGCCGTCGTGCGAGTGAGTCGATCGTCGACACCATGGCAGCAATTCACGCAGTACGCCCCGACGCCGTCGGTCTCGCCGACCTCGGACGCCACGAGGGATACATCGCACGTCAGCTGAAGCGCTGGTACGGCCAATGGAATCAGCAAAAGACCAGAAACCTGCCCAGTGTCGACCGTGTGCACGACGAGCTTCTGGCCCGAATTCCCGAACAAGGTCCCGCAACGCTCGTCCATGGTGATTACCGCCTCGACAACTGCATGATCGACTCGTCCGGTGATGTGATCGCCGTCCTCGACTGGGAGATCTGCACTCTCGGAGATCCCATGGCCGACCTCGGACTGCTCATGGTCTACTGGACCGGCCCCAATGACGACATGTCGGCATGGACCGGTCAAGCGTGTACAGCCCCCGGGTTTCTCGACCGTTCCGAGATGGCCGAGAGATACGCACGGGTCAGCGGTCGGGACATCTCGCAACTCGATTTCTACACGGCGTTCGCCTACTGGAAGCTCGTGTGCATTCTCGAAGGTGTCTACGCCCGATATCTCGGAGGAGCCCTCGGCCAACGCGATCCTGCAGAGCTCGAACCATTCAATGTTCAAGTTCTCGGTGCAGCCGCTCGAGCCGAGGAAATGCTCGGCAGACTGCCATGAACGAGTCGATTCGGGACATCGAACTTCATGGTGACCTGCCGAAGCTGCAGTCGCCCGTCCTCATCGTGATGCTGCAAGGGTGGATCGACGCCGCCGGAGCAGCCAACGACGCGATGTCGGCCATCGAACACCAAATCGATCCGCTGCCCGTCGCAACCTTCGATTCCGATGTCTTCATCGACTATCGCGCGCGCCGACCGACCATGGAGATTCGCGAAGGCCGCAACACCGGAGTCGACTGGCCCACGATCGATGTTCACGCCGGTCGAGACGCGAACGGCAGAGACGTCGTCATCTTGCACGGGCACGAACCCGACTCCGCATGGCAACGATTCGCCGCTGCGTTGCGCGAGTTGGCTGTTCGCCTCGAGGTGTCGATGATGGTCGGGCTCGGGGCTTACCCCTTCCCGACTCCTCACACTCGTCCGAGCAATTTGTCGTGCACCACCCCTTCGACAGATCTTCTCGCTCGATTCTCATTCCTTCGAAGCACTGTCGACGTTCCTGCAGGAATGGCTGCGGTGCTCGAGGAGACCTTGCACGATGCCGGCATTCCCTCGATCGGCCTGTGGGCTCAGGTGCCTCAATACTTGCCGGGTATGACCTATCCAGCCGCCTCCCTCGCGCTCCTGAGGGGTCTGTCCACGGTTGGAGGTCTGAAATTCGACACTGCAACACTCGAGCAGGAGTCGGTGATCCAGACCGAACGCCTGAACCGGATGGTGGCGCGGAATTCCGAACACGCCGAGATGGTGACCAAACTCGAAGGCGCCTACGACGCGCTGATGAGTCCCCAATTGCCGCTGCCCGCAATCGAAGAGCCGCCGATGATGACCGAGAGCGACATCCCGACCCCTGATGAGCTCGCGGCAGAACTCGAGGCATTCTTGCGCGACGCCAATCCTGATCTACCCTGATCACTGTGTGGTCACCCCACGCTGCGAATCGGGCCATCGGATATTTCATGAATATGGGGTTCCGTTTCGCACTGCTCACTGCGAGATGAACACTCACGATGAATGAATCGTGAACGGTGAAATGGAGACGAGATGAAAGTCGACGGAGGCATCAGTCCGAATCTGCACGAGACGGTTGCATCCGTCAGAGAAGCCGAAGCTGCCGGTTACACCGGTGCATGGACGGCGGAGACCAGCCATGATCCTTTCCTACCCCTGCTCCTCGCAGCCGAGCACTCGAGCTCGCTCGAGCTCGGAACATCGATAGCCGTCGCATTCGCTCGCAGTCCGATGACTCTCGCGAACACTGCCTGGGATCTGCAGGCGTATTCCCAAGGCCGATTCATTCTCGGTCTCGGGAGTCAGATCAAGCCGCACATCACCAAGAGGTTCAGCATGCCGTGGAGCAAGCCCGCGGCGCGCATGCGCGAGATGGTGCTTGCGATCCGTGCCATTTGGGACTGCTGGCTGACCGGTTCGCAGCTCGACTTCCGCGGCGAGTTCTACACACACACGTTGATGACTCCATTCTTCACTCCCGCCGCTTCCGAACTTGCCGGCTTCGGACCGCCTCGCATCTTCCTCGCTGGCGTCGGTGAACTGATGACCGAAGTCGCCGGAGAGGTGTGCGACGGTTTCATCTGTCACGGTTTCACAACCGAGAAGTACCTGCGAGAGGTGACGATTCCTGCCCTCGAGAGAGGTCGAGCTCGTGTCGGCAAGACCCTCGACGGTTTCGAAATCGTCGGTCCGAGTTTCGTCGTGACGGGAAACAACGAGCAGGAACTGACGGCCGCCACTGTGGGCACGCGCCAGCAGATCGCTTTCTACGGATCCACGCCGGCATACCGCCCGGTTCTCGACCTCCACGGATGGGGAGATCTCCAGGATCGCCTGAATTCACTTTCGAAATCGGGCAAATGGGCCGAGATGGGAACTCTCATCACCGATGAGGTCCTCGAGACGTTTGCCGTCGTCGGCGAGCCCGAGTCGATCGCACCCGAACTGCACAAGCGCTACGGCGATGTCATTCAGCGCATCTCCTTCTACGCCCCGTACAAGAGCGATCCCGAGCGTTGGAGCAAAGTGATGTCGGCACTCCAGTCGGTGTGACTTCCTGAACGAACGCTCGATAGAGATACGTCGGGCATGTCCGTTCAGAGTTCATCAAGACATGTGCCCTCGTTCGCCATTGATTGCGCCTGCTGTTAGATCTACATCGACGGCAGGACGGTTCTCAACCGTGAACCGATCGGATGTGGCGGGGGCTCATAGTGTGCAACTTCAATCGCGTACGCGCCGTTGGCATCACGACCTTGGTCTGCGCCTCACTGTGGTCGTTGACCACGACACGCGACCCGAGTGGATCACCCCACGAGTTCGAGTTCGCCGGCCAAGTACAGCTCTCGGCATTTGGAGCGCTGAAGCTTTCCACTGCTCGTCTTCGGGAGAGTTCCAGGTCGGACGAGCATGACATCACGAGGCGGGAGTCCCGATACTTCGAGAGTGCGCGTATGAATGGCATGACTGACCGCATCGAGGTCGTCAGTCTTGACTTCAGCGACCACGACGACCGTTTCTTTTCCTTTGTACCCCTCGACCCCGAACGAGATGACATTCCCTGCTCTCACGCCGTCGATCTGACCGACTGCACGCTCGATGTCTTCCGGGAAGACGTTGCGTCCGCCAACGATGATCACATCCTTGATGCGACCACAGATCACGAGTTCACCGTTCAATATGTAGGCAAGATCGCCCGTGCAGAGCCATCCGTCGTGGAACATCGCTTCGGTTGCGTCCGGACGCTTGTAGTACCCGGGCGTCACGCTGGTTCCGCGTAGGAACAACTCTCCGACATGCCTTTCTGGCAACGGCTCGCGAGTCTCGGGGTCGACGATCTTCATGTCGAGGCCCGGCACCGCCTGGCCGAGGAGCGGAAGCCGTCGAATGGCGAGTTCGTCATCGCGCGCGAGTCCATGCACCGATGCATCTCCCGGACCGGCGTCGAGATCGATCGGCTTCGCAATGCGTTCACGCTCGAGAACCACTCTGTCCACGGTGTCACAGACGAGCCCGCGGTGCCGCGGGGGAAACGCTCCACCGATAGCGACCTCAGCCATGCCGAACGCCGGGAAGATGCTTCCCGCAGAGAAACCGAAGGGTTCCGCTGCTGCGACGAATGCTTCGACCGCAGCCGGGTCCACGGGTTCAGCGCCCGACAGAGCGAGAGTCAGACTCGACAGGTCGAGGTCCTTCATGCGCTTGAGTGCGCGAGTCGCCAGTACCCATGCGAAGTTCGGCCCAGCAGTCGCTGTCCCCTTCCACGTGCTGACCCACTCCATCCAATGACCCGGATGGCCCATGAAGTCCTGAGGTGCAGCCTGAATGAGCTGAACACCGTTGAGCATGGGAATCGACAGGAATCCGACGAGACCCATGTCGTGATACAGGGGCAACCACGAGACCATCACTTCGTTCGCATCCAGTTGGGCTGCAGCGCAACTCGCATCCACGTTGGCGGTGAGCACGCGATCGGGAATCATCACACCTTTGGGTTCCGACGTCGAACCGCTCGTGTATTGCAGGATGACGAGACGCTCGGGATCGTTGGCCGGAAGTTCGAGGCGATCGCCCGGCACAGTGTTCGGACCAGACACGA
This sequence comes from Actinomycetota bacterium, assembly GCA_039800025.1. Taxonomy (GTDB): domain Bacteria; phylum Actinomycetota; class Acidimicrobiia; order Acidimicrobiales; family Ilumatobacteraceae; genus Casp-actino8. Next base: position 11,588 of record JBDLRO010000213.1, read on the forward strand.
GATCGGTGAGCGAGGAAATTGGGGGGTCGCCCGGGGCCGCCGAGTAGAAGTCGGCGAGGAGATCGTCGATCAGGACGAGCTTGGCTTCACCATGACGGATGCGCGCCCGGGTTCCCTGAACGAACGCATCGAGAGACGCCATGCGCATCGGCAAGGGAAGAACCATGCTGGCGGCACCGGCGAGCCAGCAGCCTCGGATCGCTGTCATCAAGGCACGGCTCGTCGGACCGAGAAGCGCCACGTGGTCGCCGGGAACGATGCCTCGAGCTTGGAGTGTGGCTGCCACAGCCCGGGCATCGTCATGGATCTCGCGCCAGCTGATGTCGCTGTTCCCCGTTGCGCTCATGACGCTCTGCCCGACGAAGCGAACGCCCGTCGGCGCGTCGGCAGACTTCTCCAATCGCTCGATCACGGACCCCGTCGGAAGGGTGCGCGGCTTCTCGGACCGTGTGTTTTTGCCAGCGTTCATAGTGCCCGATCGAAGTTACTCCCCCAGACGGTCCTGATGGAACCCCGGGGGACGCCGATGCACCATTACCCTTATCAGGGCTATGGCCGAGCTCCCTTCAGATTCCCCTTCACAGGACCGCATTCCTCACTATCGCTATTCAGCAGCCCTCGCGCAGCAGATCGAAGAGCGCTGGCAGGAGTCCTGGGAGGCGCAGGGGACCTTCGAGGCGCCGAATCCAGCTGGCCCTCTCGCCGATCCGGACAAGGTCGCGGGCCGCCAAAAACTGTTCATCATGGACATGTTTCCCTATCCCAGCGGAGCCGGTCTGCACGTCGGCCACCCGCTCGGCTACATCGCCACCGATGTGTATGCGCGTTTCAAGCGCATGACCGGATTCAACGTCCTCCACACGCTCGGGTATGACAGTTTCGGCCTGCCCGCCGAGCAGCATGCGATCGCCACAGGAATCCACCCTCGTCAGAACACCGAATCGAACGTAGCCAACATGCGTCGCCAATTGCGCCGACTCGGCCTCGGCCACGACATGCGTCGAAGCGTGAGCACCACCGACGAGGACTTCTACCGATGGACACAGTGGATCTTCCTGCAGATCTTCAATAGCTGGTACGACGCATCGAGCCAGCGCGCCCGTCCGATCAGCGAACTCGAATCGATGTTCGACGAAGGCACCATGGCGACTCAGGATGGGCGACCCTGGAGCACTCTGCCACCAGCAGAGAAGTCCGAGATCATCAACGGCCATCGGCTCGCATATCTGTCGAATGCCCCTGTCAACTGGTGTCCAGGTCTCGGCACGATTCTCGCGAACGAGGAGGTCACCGCCGAGGGACGCAGCGACATCGGCAACTATCCCGTGTTCAAGAAGAACATGCGTCAATGGACGATGCGAATCACCGCGTACGCAGACCGTCTGCTCGACGACCTCGATCGACTCGATTGGCCCGAACCGATCAAGTTGATGCAGCGAAACTGGATCGGCCGAAGCGAGGGTGCTCACGTCGTCTTTTCGACTGATGCCGGCGATCTCACGGTGTTCACGACGAGGCCCGACACATTGTTCGGCGCGTCGTTCATGGTGCTGTCGCCGGAACACCCTCTCGTCGAAGCATTGACGACCGCGGAGTACGCCGATGCGGTCTCGCTATACAAGGGGCAGGCCGCTGCCAAGAGTGCCATCGATCGTTCCGACGACACCAAGGCGAAAACGGGAGTCTTCACCGGGTCTGCCGCTGTCAATCCGGTCAACGGAGAACGTATCCCGATCTGGATCGCTGACTATGTGCTGATGGGCTACGGAACTGGTGCCATCATGGCCGTGCCATGCGGTGACCAGCGCGACTTCGACTTCGCTCGCACGTACGGCCTTCCGATTCCCGCTATTCAACGCCCGAGCGAAGAATGGATGGAAAGACACAACATGAATCCGGTCTCGGATGCAACGAACACGGACTCGTGGCCGGCTGCATACGTCGGAGATGGCACCTACATCAATTCGACCAACGGCGACCTGTCGATCGACGGTCTTGGTTCTGTCGACCAGGGAAAGCGCCTCGTCACCGAATGGCTCGAGTCTCGTGAAGCTGGAACCGCAACCGTCACTTTCAAACTGCGGGACTGGCTGTTCAGCCGCCAGCGCTATTGGGGCGAGCCGTTCCCCATCGTCTACGGCGACGACGACCAGCCGATCGCGCTTCCCGATTCGCACCTTCCCGTTCTTCTGCCGGAACTCGACGACTTCAAACCGCAGGCTCTCGATCCGAACGATGACGAGACCGACCCGATTCCTCCGCTCGCGCGCCGCGAGGAATGGCGCAGCGTGACACTCGATCTCGGTGACGGGCCGCGCTCATATCGGCGTGAGATCAACGTCATGCCTCAGTGGGCGGGATCCTGTTGGTACGAGTTGCGTTATCTGGATCCCACGAACGACGAGAGCTTCGTCGATTCAGCGGTGGAGAAATACTGGATGGGACCCGCAGATGGCGGAGACGGTCGAACCGGCCACCCGGGTGGGGTCGACTTGTACGTGGGAGGCGTCGAGCATGCCGTCCTGCACCTTCTCTATTCGCGTTTCTGGCACAAGGTTCTCTTCGACCTCGGACACGTGTCGAGCG
>JBDLRO010000214.1:0-5845 GCA_039800025.1 Actinomycetota bacterium
CGGATCGTTGTCCGGACCCTGATAGTGCACGATCGTGATCGTCTCAGCCGTGACGCCGGTGCTCGTCGCGCCGCCATTGTCGCCTTCGAAAGGTGCCATACAGAACGGCGCGAAGAAGTCCACAACGGCGAGTCGGCCGCGTTCGGTGTCGCACCGCTCACCCCACTCGATCGTGTCCTCGATGCCCATCTCTTCAGCTTGGGGATACGACAACGGGTACGACCACGACCCGTCACCCGTGGACTCGGGTGCCGAGGTATCCGCTGTGGAGTCACCAGGGGTGACTGCGTCGCCATCTCCGGAATCACCGCCGCCCGAGGTGGCAATGACGATCACCACGACTGCGACCACCGCCACGATGGCTGCGATCGGTCCCCATTTCTTGAGAGAACTGGAGCTCTTCGCCCCCGGACTCGTGCTGCTTGCAGGTTGCATCCCTACCCCCTTTGCCCGGAACGGGCGATTGCGGCACTGGACGTGCCGAGATATGACTCGATGACGACCGAATGCGTGAGAACCGCATGCGGTCGACCATCGGCGATCACACGACCTTGATCGAGCGCGATCAGGCGATCCGCGACCGACGAAATGAACGGAATGTCGTGTTCGATGATGACGAGCGCCGATCCCATCTCGGTACGCAGGCGCTCGACCACTGGGGTCAGCGCCTCCACCTCGCGTTGTGCGAGACCCGATGACGGCTCGTCCAACAAGATCACGCTCGGCCGGTGAGCGACGAGGCATGCGAGGTCGACGATGCGACGAGTGCCGGTGGATAGTTCGCGCACGAATGTTCGCTCGAAGTCACCGAGACCCATGAGCTCGAGAAGTTCATCGGTGCGCCCGCGGATGTTCGCCTCGGCGTCGAAGACCGGTGGCAGATGCAGAGCAGCGGCCAGAGTGCTCTTGTTCGTCACCCACCGCTCGAGCGAAATCGCGAGCGTCTCGCGGACGGTCAACTCCGGGAACAGCCGTGCGTCCTGGAAGGAACGTCCGAGTCCGGCGAGTGCACGGGCATTGGGTGACGCCGACGTGATGTCGACACCATCGATGTGAATCGAACCTCCGTGTGAGGGAGTGAAGCCGGAGATGATGTCGAACAACGTCGTCTTGCCGGCTCCATTCGGTCCGATGATGCCGACGATCTCTCGGGGGCGAACCTCGAGCGACAACTGATCGACTGCACGAATACCGCCGAATTCAGCAACGACTTCGGTCACACGCAAAGCGATCTTGCCGCTCGAATCGACAGGATTCATTGATCGGTCCGACGTCGCCTTCGCTGCGGGAACTGGCTCACCCGCTGACGCTCCCGACAGGAACACCGAGCGCAAAATGTCGGGGCGTTCGAGCAGTTCCGATGTCGCTCCCGAGAAGCGAATCTGACCTCGCTCCATGAAATAGGCGCGTTGGGCAATGGTGAGAGCCACATTGACGCTCTGCTCGACCAGGATCACCGTGACGCCCTCGGCCGACAAGCGTTCGATCACGGGCAGCATCTGGCCGACGATGACTGGGGCCAAGCCGAGCGACAGTTCATCGATCATCAGGACGCGCGGACGCATGATGAAGCTCATGCCGAGGGCCAGCATCTGCTGTTGCCCGCCGGACAGATTCGCTGCTGGTTCATCGAGCCGAGTCGCAAGGATCGGGAACATGTCGAGAACCTCGTCACGGGCTCGTGCAGCCTCTACTGAATCCCGCTTGTGGGTCCAGCCGGCAAGTTCGAGGTTCTCCCGGACGGTCAGCGATCCGAACACTCCCGCTCCCCCGGGCATCTGCACGATGCCCATGGCGGCAATCTCGTGAGGCGGGGCATGCGTGATGTCGCGCCCGTCGAAAATGATCGCTCCCCGATCGGCCTCGACCGCACCGCTGATCGACTTGAGCAAAGTGCTTTTCCCCGCGCCATTCGTGCCGAGCAGTGCGATCACTTCGCCCTCATCGACGTCGATGTCGACGTTGTGAATCACCATGCGACCGTCGTATCCAGCGGTCACGGAACGCAGCACGAGCAGTTTCGAACGACCTCGTTGGCGCTCATAGAGAGCCTCGGAGCGAGCGGCGGCGGACTGCCACACCTGGGCGATGTCGTCCATGATCACGTTGCCGATGGAACGTTGAATGAGGCCGCCGATGATGAACAACGGGATCATCACCAGCATGCCGATTCGAATCGTGAATTGATCGGCCACCCAGCCGATCAGCGGCAGCACACCAAGACCCGGGATGACCCACAGGGAAGCAACCGAAAAGCCGGTCGCTCGGGCTCTCGGCGGGATGGCGAGCGACAGACCCGAGAAGATTGCGGGTGCGAGAACGGCAAGAGCAGCCGAGATCACACAGTTGACGGCAACTGCCAGGACGATGTTCGGGGCGAGGGCGAACAGGGCTGCGAGGAATGCGGCGGCGATCGCCACGGTTCCTCCGACACGTGTGAGGCCGGCGACATTGCCGGCGAATTTCTTCGAGATCCACCGCGCGCCGACGATGAGGCCGAGCAGCTGGAACGGCTCGGCAATCGCAGCAGCCACACCGCGGGCGCGTTCATCGAGTCCGAATTCCTGCTCATAGAGCAGTGACGCCAAGGTGACGAAGCCGACGAGACCAGTTGCGAGGAACGGCAAGCTGTACCAGATGCGCTTCAGCGACCGCACCTTGTGCACGGTGCGCCAGCTCTCCGAGAACGACGGAGCACTTTCTTCGGTATTCGCAACCTCATCGGAGACCCCGGTCGCAAGACGTTCCCAGCGACCGCGCACGGGTTCGCGCAGTCGCAGGGCGAGAATTGCGAAGATCACCGTCGGAATCGTGAAGATCAGAAATGGCGCCCGCCAGCCGAGCGAGAAAGCGAGAACACCAGCGAGCAGTGGGCCGAGAAATGCTCCGACTGCATTGGCTGCCCGATGCACCGAGTACACCTTGGTGCGGGTTTCAATCGGGTAGTAGTCCGCGATCAGCGAGTTGTGCGTGGGGTCGATGACTGCCTTGCCAAGCGAGGAACCGCTGCGAGCGATCGTGAGGACGATCAATCCGGTCGCCAGACCAGTGAGCCCGGAGAACAGCGCCCACACGAGGGCCCCCGATGCAACGAGCGGAATGCGCTTGGAACGATCGGCCCATTGGGCGATCGGAACCTGGAGCGCGAGCGCAGCAACACTTGCCAAGGCAACGAGACCGAGCATGGTGCTGAGATCGAGCCCGAAGTGATCGCGAATCTCGGGCAAGAGGATGCCGAATGCAGCTCGATCCAGTTCGTCGACGGCATTGAGACCGAACAGGACGAAAAGCGGGAACGCCGGTTCACCCGCGCAGATCTCGCGCAGCGTGGTCACCGGATGGCGAATCGAATTGAACCTCCCGGTCGATCTCGTCCCGATCTTCTCGCTGTCGTGGCTGCTCACGGTCTTCCTCCCACAGGCTCGTCGAGAGTGCGAGAGTCGGCAACTCCTGCTCGTGCGCGGTTCTCGATACGTCGCACCAGTTCGTCTCGGATCTTGATCACCAGTGCCGCGAGGCCTCCCGGCAGGATCAACAACACTGCGAGAACCCCGACTCCCGAGGACAGGAACCGCCATTCGGGTGCAGTCACGAACCATTCGGTTCCACGCAGGTACACCGCGCCGAGCACCGCCCCGAACGACGACCCGAGCCCGCCCACAACCGAGGCGGTGAACACGTCGAGGCTGCGGCCGACTCCATAACTGCCGAGATCGAAACTGAAGTTGAGGTGTGTGAAGAGTCCTCCACCGACTCCGGCAATCGCTCCCGACCATGCAAATGCCGTCAACTTCACTCTGGTCCCCGGCACCGCATACGACAGCGCCGCCCGCTCGTTTTCACGCATCGCGAGAATCGCCCGTCCGGTGCGGCTGCGCCTGATTCCGCGTACGGCAACCAGCACGATGGCGAGGATCACGAGTGTGAACACGTAGTACCGAGTCGGTGTGGTCACGTCGACCCGACCGAACAGCGGCGGCCGTTCGATTCGTTCATCGGGAATCCACGAGAAGAAGCGGTCGTTCAGGAGCCATGACGTCACACTCAGCGCGAAGACCAACGTCGTGACCGCGAGATACAGACCGCGCAATCTCAAGGCGGGCAATCCCACCAGAAATGCAGCTGCAGCACCCGCAATACCTCCAAGGATCAGCGCAAGGGTCAAGTCGACGTTCCACTCGGATGTGAACTTCGCACTCACGGCAGCGCCGATCGCAACGAATCCGAACTGACCGAGCGAAATCTGCCCAGCCCATCCGGTGAGGACGACGAGCGACAAGCCGATGATCGAATACACGACGATCGCCGAAACTTTGATGATCTGATCGGTGCGCAAGACGAATGGGACGAGCACCAGCCCGGTGAGAACGATCGACCACATGCCCCACCGCATGAGCCGCACGAGTGGCAGCCGAGCCGCATACGCAGTGAGGTCCCGGACTTCATCGGCGAGACGCCACGACATCTGCACATCGAGGTCCGATCGGGTGGTCTCACGTCGTTGGATCAGCAACGCGATCATCACTGCTGCTCCGACGAATGGAGCGATCAGCAACGGGCTCGACGCGTTCCACTGGACGCCGTATTCGAAGATGCCGAGAGCCACGGCTGCAATAGCAACCGTCGGCAGATGACGCAGGCGGCCGATGACGAGAGCGGCGAGTGCGAGCACCAGTGTCGAAATGGACAGAGCGCTGCCGATCGGAACGCCGAGAATGCCGGCTCGCAAGAACAGCGCGAGGAATGAGAGTCCACCTGCGAGCATCCACACCACCGTCGACAGCCAGCCAACGGGAATCCCGAGAAGCGATGCGCGCTCCGAGCGTTCCGCCGAGGCTCGGACCGCGATGCCGAGCCGAGTTCTGGTGAGGAACAGGCCGACTGCGACCATGGCCACGGGTGCAACGATGAGCGCGACGAGATCGTTCGCATTCAGAATGAACGATCCAATCGTCAGCTTCAGGTCGAAGACCGCCGGAATGCGCTGCGATGCTGCAGTCTCGTCCCACCACTTCGGTATCTGCAGAGACAGGACAGCGAGCAATTGTGTGATGCCGATGGTTGCCACGGTGAGAACGAGGCGCGGAGACCGAGTGAACCTTCGGATGATCGCCAGTTCCACGAGAGCACCGAGGACGATCGACGCAACCAATCCGACAGCGAGACCGAACAGATACGGCAGTCCAGAGAACACGATCAGTCCGACGGCGATGACCGTCGGCACGAAGCCAAGGTCGGCTTGCGCGAAATTGATCACGCGGTTCGCGCGATACACGAGAGCCATGCCAACAGCCAGGAGTGCCGTCAACAGGCCGATCACAGCCCCGCGAATCCACGCACCAGCTGGCAAGCCGAAAAAGGCGAGCTGCACCACGATCAGGCCGATCGCAGGGGCAAGTCGGACGACGTGAAGCCGAACCAGAGATATGGCACGATCCAACGTCGTCACTCGGCCCCCATCGACTTCCCCCAGTTGTTCCGACATCGGGTAGCCATATGGACCGCAGTCCCCCGAAAGCGATCCGACTACCTGATGATTCAGAACATCATTAGCACACGGTCAGGCGCGTTTCGACCTGCGAGATGCACCTGGTGCCGATCCCGGGCGACGGGCGCCGCCTGCGGCCGAGCCTGAACGACGAGCAGCACCCGATGGCTGTGAAGAACCAGCACTGCCAGCAGAGCGCGCCGGCGCCGACGAACGAGACTTGGCTCCAGATCCGACCGGTTGGCCCTTTGCACCGCCTGAGCGACGGCCGCGCGGCTGACCCTGCTTTTGGACCTGAGGCTGGGCCTGGGGAATGTCGCGCATGCGCTTCGGAGCCGCGGGACCCGTGAGTTCTGC
>JBDLRO010000215.1:0-15920 GCA_039800025.1 Actinomycetota bacterium
TTCCAGCAACGAGGAGTTGCTGAACGATGCTCAACATCTCGGGCATGTCGAGGGGTCGCTTGTCCGTCACCTCGGGATCGTCGTCATCGATGCGAGCGTTCAACAGATTCGTGAGGATGTCGTCCCTCGGGTTCTCACGTCGATCCTCGATCTGCTGCGCGAAGTAGTGTTGGAACTCGTTGACGCCGTACTCGGCTTCGATTCGCTGATCGATCGAAATGTCCGTGCCGATTCCTGCGATCGAATCATCCGACCACCGCTTGAAATCCACGAGACGGTCATCGGGAACGTTGAGAGCACGAGCAATGACTTCCACAGGAAGAGGAACGGCGAAGTCGCGTACGAACTCGATGCGGCCCCTCTCGATCCAGGAATCGATGAGGCGCGTCGTGATCGAGCGAATGATCGGTTCGAGTTCGGCAATCACTGTCGGATGGAATGCCCTCGATACGAGGCGTCGATACCGCGTGTGTTCGGGCTGGTCCGCCGTCAGCATCGTGCTCACGCGGGGATACCCCTCGGCGAAGACGTCCTCGAACCTCTTGCGGAGATCGGAACCGATGGGCATCCCTGTCCCGCCGAAGACCGAAGAGAAAGTCTGAGGATCTCTCAGCACCTGAAGAACGAGGTCGTGACGAGTGACCATGTGGATGCCCAGCCCTGACACCTTCATCACTGGATGCTCGGCACGCATGATCTCGTAATGCGGATACGGGCACTGCAATGTCGCTGGATCGAACGGATTGAAGTTCGTGATGTCAACTGTCATGTGATTTCCCCCAGGCAGCGCCCCTTCCCGCAAACTAATCGATGGTTCAATTCGTATCCAGACTCGAACGATCCTTCTCTTCGTCCCGAGTCGACGGTGATCGACCTGATCTGCGATGCTCTCCACGCTCGACGATTCACCACAGGAGACTCACAACATGGGACCGCTCGACACTGTCAACGCATTCATCGCCGCTCTCGAGCGCAACGACATCCCGGCCGCCCTCGAGTTCGTCTCCGAGAATTGCGAATACTCCAATGTCCCGATCTCCACCGTGACCGGTCCCGAGGGCATAGCCAGCATCCTCGGTCCGCTGTTTTCCCAAGCGAGCGCCATCGAATGGCCCGTCCACCGCGCAGTCGAATCCGGGTCGACGGTCTTCAACGAACGTCTCGACAGATTCCACATGCCGTTCGGATGGGTCGAGTTGCCGGTCGTCGGCGTCTGGGAAGTGCACGACGGCAAGATCACCGTGTGGCGCGACTACTTCGATTTCCAGAGCTACCTGAAGCAGTTTCCCGCACAACACCCGAGCTGATCAGACGCTGGCAACGCCGTTCAGGAGTGACTTTCTCCGAGATAGCTCGCAGCAATCAGATTACGGTCCTTCGCGAGATCGCTTGCCCGACCCTCCATCACGAGTTCTCCATGACTCAACACGTAAGCGCGATCAGCCACGGCGAGGGCCATGTGGACGTGCTGCTCGACAAGGAGGACTCCGGCTCCGGTCTCGTCTGCGATCTGCCGCAGGATCGGCAACAGTCGCTCGACAATGATCGGAGCGAGACCGAGACTCATTTCGTCGACCATCAGCAACCGAGGACTGACGGTCAGGGCACGCGCCATCGCCAACATCTGCTGTTCTCCGCCGGACAGCAGTCCCGCTTTGCGATCGAGGATCGCCTCGAGTGCTGGGAAATAGGTCAAAGCCTTCTTCACATCGGCTGACCCCTTCGCTGCACCGAGGCGCAGATTCTCCCCGACTGTCAGTTGATAGAACAGCGACCTTCCCTCAGGGACGTGAGCGAGACCTTCTCGAGCAATGAGGTGCGGTCGTCGACCCATGACGGAGCGACCGAAGACCTCGACATCACCGGAAATGATCGGGACGAGCCCGGATGCTGTCAGCAAGGTCGTCGTCTTTCCTGCTCCATTCGGCCCCAGCAATGCCACGACCTCTCCTGCATCGACGTGCATATTGAGATTCCGCACGACCGAGACTCCGTTGTATCCCGTGTTCAAGTCCTTCACGGACAGGAGTGCCGACATGGTCATGCCTCCCCTGCAGTCGAGCCGAGATACGCCTCCACAACTTTGGGGTTCCTGCGGACTTCATCAGGAGTGCCCTCGGCGATCTTCACCCCGAACTCGATGACGTAGATGTAGTCGCAGACGTCGAGGACGAGCCCCATGTCGTGATCGACGAGAAAGATCGTGATGCCCGCGTCGATAATGCTGCGCAGCCGATGCCCGAGTTCTTTCGATTCGGCTGTGTCGAGACCGGCAGCTGGTTCGTCCATGCACATGAGGTCGGGCCGAGCGGCGAGAGCTCGAGCAGCAGAGACAAGTTTGCGCTGCCCTTGGCTGATTTCGTTCGGATACCTTTCGGCCAGATCTCCGATGCCGAGGACATCGAACGCGAAGTCGACACCACTACGGTCTCGTCTGCGATTCGGACGAATGAGATCGACGAAAAAGTCTTGCGCAGTCTGACGCTGAGCTGCGACGAGCACATTTTCCTCGATCGTCAAGTCGTCGAAGAGCTCGAGCGATTGCCATGTCCGCCCGAGGCCGAGACGGGCCCGACGATGCACCGGGAGATTGTTGATTTCCTGACCCTTGAACTCGATCACTCCCGACGTCGGCACGAATCCGGTGACTCCGTCGATGAACGTCGTCTTGCCTGCACCGTTCGGACCGATCAATCCGACGAGTTGGCCCTGACGCACAGCGATGTCGACCTCGTCGACAGCCCTCAATCCCCCAAAGGTGACCGACATTCCGCGCGTTCGAAGCAGATCCATCATTTCACCTCTGCGCGAGCTGCCTTGCGAACAGCGGCATCGATACGTCGCTGCTTCAAAACTCTCGGCGCCCCGGCAATTCCCTCCGGGTTCTGAATCGACGTGAAGATCAAACCGATACCTCCGATGAGTGTGGCGTAGCCCGGATCGATGTGAAGAATGTTCTCGAGGAAATTGAAGTTGATGCCATTGGGGATGATCAGTCCAGCCATGATCGCACCCGACACCGTTGCAATTCCGCCCAAGTACGAGAATGCGAGGAAGGTCAGCGATGCGAATGCCCCGAAATACTGGGGAGTGACGGAACCGAATCGATATCCGGACAACGCACCACCCAAACCTGCAATGAACGCAGCCAGTGCGAATGCGAGAACTTTTGTTCCCGCAACGTTGATCCCTGCTGCAGCAGCCGCTCTCTCATTCGATCGCACCGCGAGGAAATGTCGACCGGTCGAGGACCTTCTGACATTCACAACCATCAGCGACAACACGACGACGAAGGCGAGACACAACACACCGAACCACACGTTCGGCGGCACATCATCTCGGCCCTTGATTCCGAGAACTTCGAGATCAGTGTTCTCCGGACCCCAACTCGATCCGAACAGACTCGGCGCAGGCACCCGTAGGGCTCCCGACTCGCCAGCGAAAGACTTGTTCTTGAAGACCAGCTGCTCGATGGCAACTGCTGCCGCGAGTGTGATGACCGCAAGGTTGACGCCGCGGACGCGCAGAGCAGGAACCGCGATCAACGCTCCGAAAGCCGCCGCGATGAGCGCACCGAAGATCGCTCCGAGGGGAAATGGCCAATTCGAGAAGTACTTCGAGAGGAAGAACCCTGCAGTGCCGGCGATGCTCATTTGTGCCAGCGAGATCTGTCCGACGAATCCGACGAGAACGACGAGTGAGAGTGCGATCACCGAAGCAACGAGCGAGTTGATCATGGACTGGCGCCAGTCGTAACTGAACCCGAACAACATGATCAGCGCGCCTGCACAGGAAACGAGCGTCAACGGCAGAACATGGCGCGGTCGAGCCGCAAACGGGAGACGACCCATCACCACCGCTCCGCGCACGGGTAGGGATTTGCCGCGCAGATACATCGTCACCAGGATGATGAAGAACGGGAGTGCCTGAACCAGACCGGCTGTCGGAAGCACACCCGAGGGGAACCAGCTCTGCGCCCCCTGGTATTGGAACCAGCCCTGAAACATGGCGATGCCCATACCCGCTGCCACGGTCAGTCCGAAGGACGAGAAGTTCGCCAACAGCGCAGCGCCCAGTGCAGGAACGATCAACAAAGGCATGGTGAACGTGTCGAGATTCGTGATCGGCGACGCCAGAATTCCGAGCAGTCCAGCGATCACTGTCGACAACACCCAGTTGGCACCCGCCAGGAAGTCAGGCGAGAACCCGAGGACGATGGCGCCCTTTTCGTTCTCTGCCGCAGCGCGCGTGGCCAATCCGAAACGACTGAATTTGAACAAGGCCCACAGCCCAACTGCGATGAGAACCACCACAGCGACGAGGAACAGTTGGTTCTTCGGCAATGCACCGAGATCGCCCGGCAGGTCGATCTTGCCCTCGGGCAACGGCAGACGAATCCCGGTCTTGGGAATCTCGCCGAAGCGAAGGCGAGCGAACTCTTGAAGAACGACGAAGAGTCCCACGCTCGCAACGACCTTGGCGAGTACAGGGGCATTTCTCAACGGACGGAAGATGGCGAAATGCAGGAACAGCCCGAGCGCAACGGCAAGAACCAGTGCCGCAATCAACGCGGCCGGCAATGTCAGCCTGTCCCCAGGAAGATCGATGACCGTTGGCCAGTCCGGAAGATCGAGATACTTCCCGGTCTCCCTGAACCAATTGACGGGGATTTCGATCAGAACGAGCGGATTGGGCAGCGGCGGAATGTAGAGCTTGCCCTCGAACCGCAATCCGTAGAACCAGTAGGCGATGAAGATCGTCACCACGCCATTGGCGAAGTTCACCACACCCGAACCCCGATACGAGAGCACCACACCGAGGGCAATTGCCGAGATCAGCGCTCCGGTTCCGAGATTCGACAGCATCGGCGCGATCTGTTTCGCATCGGTGACGTACATGACGACGAACGCCAGAATGAGGATCCCCGTAGTGATCAGGGTCCGTCGATTCTTCCTCACGATCTGACCCCAGTCGGTCGCGGTCGACGACATCAGCACACCCTTCCGATCACCACGCCAACGATTACATCACACGCCATGGTTGCTCCCGCAGTTCATCACGAGCTGAGGGCGCAGCTTCGGAAGTTTTCCCTCCGAAACGGCGCCCTCGTGTTGCCCAAAGACGTGATCAATTCGGCTGTTCGGCCTGAATGTCGATCGCCCGACCGTTGTATCCGTCCATGACCGATGCATACTCGGTTCCCTGCTGCTGCTGAACTCCGATCTGGAATCCGCACAGACTCGGGAACGTCGGATTGGCTCCGCACTTCTGCGGACCGACGACGCCCCACATCGGACCGGCGAAGCCCTTCGCAGCCGTGCGGAAGTCGTCACCGGTCGCCGAGCCGCCGTTCAGGAACTGGAGGAGCAACATGATCGTTCCGAATGTCGGTCCGCCGAAGCCTGTGTACTCGAACGAATTCGGATCGAGACCCGTCTCAGCTGCGAAGGCGAAGACAGTGTCGACATACGAATCGAGATCGGCATTTCCTCGAATGTCATAGGAGTATCCGTAGCCGCCGAAATACCAGCCGTCGGGCAGTTTCCCACCTTCGCCGGCCTCTCTCAGGTGAACCTGCATCGGAATTCCGAAGCACAAACCAGAAGTGACGACCGGAGTCTCGATTTCGAGCGTCTTCAATGCCTCGTACACGCCAATACAGCTCTGCACCACGACCAGGGGGATGAACACGTCAGCGTCCTGCGCACCCGCCGACTGGATGGCGGTTGCCATTTCCTGTGGACCAGCAGTGTCGGGAACTGCTACCCCGGTGATGTCGGTGATTCCGAATTTTTCGAGAACGGGCTTGGTCAACACACCGAATGCGATCTGTCCGATCGGGTTGTCATTGAAGACAACTGCGACTTTCTGAATGGGATTGCCCACGATGTCGGCCAGGTATTTGGCTGCGAAAATCGACAGACCGGTCACCACTCCCGGGGCACCCGGCGAGAACGCGAACGCGTCGGTTGCCACGAAGTCCGGAGTGGTGAGCGGGTTGGCGATGAAGACTGGCTTCTTTCCGGACAGACCGTCGAGCAGCGGTGCGCTGCCATTGTTCAAGGCGCCCACGAGGACGACTTCGACATCAGGGTTGGCGATCATTTCCTGAGCGCACTTCTGACCATCTTCTTCCTTGGTCACCGTGCACTTCGCAAGTTCGATCGGTCGACCTCCGACACCACCGAGGTAGGTGTTGGCGAACCAAACGGCTGCCTCTGCGCCGATCGATGCTTCCGGAAACGACACCGTGCCACCTTCTTGGTTGACATAGCCGATGACGATCGGATCGCCCGACGCTTCTCCACCGGGTCCACCGGTGTAGGCAAGCCCGTGTTCGATGCTCGAATCCTCGAGATCGGCATCCTTGACCACGTCATCTGCGCTCGCGCCCTCACCGGACGAGTCATCAGTTGGCTCGGTTCCCCCGGAAGCGGCACTCGACTCGGTGGTCGACCCGCTGTCGGTTGCTGCGTCCTCACTACAGGCCGCAGCGAACAAGCCGAAAACGGCCAGTACTGCGACGAACATGTTCTGTCGTCTCTTCACGTGTCCCCCTTCAAGGAAATTCTTGGTTCGATGATGAATTGTAGAGTCGTCATCTTTTGTAGCCTGCCACACTCATCGGGGCCTGACCATCACCCGACGCTATTGCCGCCCCGCACCGATCCTCGCGAACCGACCGGGTCTCCACTCCAGGTCGACTTCTGCCTCAGGTCGACTCCCGGTAGTCCCCGAATTGGGCATCTCTCTTGCTGAGGGCTGCCGTGACCCCCTCGGCAGCGAATGCCTGCATGTATTCACGCGAGGACCGCTGGTGGAATCCCAATGCTTGAATCTCTGCGGTGGCGCGAATCCCAGCACGAATACCCATGGCTTCCATGGCGCGGTGTGCGGCGCGTTTGTTGAGTGCCAAGAGATCGGAGGGGATCTTCGCAACTCGTTCGGCGATGGCAAGCACTTCGTCGTCCAATGACGAGGCAGGAAATGCCCGATTCGCGAAGCCCGCTGCGACTGCATCGATGCCCGACATCGAGTCCCCGGTGAGCAGAGCCTCCATCCCTCGTCGCAGACCCATCATCCACGTCTGCCATTGCATGTCGGGTGGAGACATGAGTCGAACCGGCGGATAGCCGATCTGCGCGTCGTCAGCCACGTAGAGGAGATCGCATGCAGCTGCCAATTCACTGCCACCGGCGAGGCAGTACCCATGGACCTGTCCGATGATCGGCGTGCTCATGTCCCACATCTCGAACCAATTGTTCACGACGTGACGGGACCACCATCCATCGACCTTTGCGATCGACCGCTCCACGTCCGAATTCGGCTTGCCGAGGTCGTATCCGGCGCAGAATGCCGGACCATTGCCGCGGATGATCATCACCGAAATCGACGCATCTGCGTCTCCAGCCCGAAGTGCCTCGAACAGGGCTCCCCTCAGCGCGTCATCGAGAGCATTTCTCTTCTGCGGACGATTCAAGGTGAGTCGTCGAATCCGCGGACTCGGATCATCAACCAACAGAACAGGAGAACTATCGGATCTATCGCCTTCGGAGTTGTCGCGTTCGAGCGACATCACATCACCGAATCGTCGATCCAACTTCCGTGGAAACCGAAGGGAACTCGCTGCGGTAGGTGAATACGAGCCACAGCGTCCTTGGAAGGTTGGCTCGCGTCGAGGATCACGAGATCCGATGAGTCCGTCGCGCTGTCGTAGACGAATCCCATCGCCCAGCCTTCGTCCTCTTCGGCCGACTCCGAATCCTGAACGAAGACGAACTCGCCCGGGTGTGCGGTCGGCCCGAAGTCGTGGATCTCCTTCGAACCTGTCACCATGTCGTATCGGGCGACGACCCCGGGATCACCCATGACTCCTCGCCCACCTGGCCGAGGTCCGGCAACCCATCCGAATCGGTGTCGAAGGCCGACGACGCGGTCGTCGACTCGGGGAAATGCATGCGACCAATCATCGAGCTGCTGTTCGTGCACACGTCCAGTCGACAGGTCGAAACTCCATCGGTGCAGGTAGGACGGCTCGAAATCATCCATCGAGTTCCGCCACATGGAAGCATGGCGCCCCACGTCACAGACGACTGTGTCACCGTCGACGAACGCATTCAACGGATGGAAGACATAGCACGGATCGATTTCGAACCAGCGAATGTCTGCATCCGTTCCGAACCGCGGCATGATTCCGATGCGTGCTCCGTAGTCGTCGTCCCAGCCGATGGGCGGCAGACCTTGGGCAACGAGGTCGAGATTGAAGACCACAGGAAGGTCCATGAAGATCGCATGATCGCGAGTGATCATGAAATCGTGCATCATCGTCCCCTTTGCCACCGTGATCGGCGCAGAGTGGACGAGATCACCGTGGGCATCGAGAACGTGGTACGTGAGGTGCGGAGCAATCGGTGAATACCCGAAGAAGTGAAGTTCGTTCGTCTCCGGACACAATTTCGGATGGGCTGTGAACGCAGTCGTCAGCTTTCCGCCGAAGTCGTCGCACCCCATGGTCTCGAGCTCGCGCGAGACTTCCCAAGGAAAGTGACCCTCTTCGAGAGCCCAGATACGTCGCGCATGAGCGAGAACATGGGTGTTGGCAGCGCTCGCTGTCGGATCGAACATCGATTCCGGATCCATGACGTCGAGCATCTTTTCCCACTTCGGGGTGCGCACGTATCGATTGCGGTACCACACCGCACGCCCCGCCTCGAGCCGAACACCGTGAAGCATCCCGTCACCGAAGAACCAGTGACCAGCTGAACCACTGCGGGGGTTCGACCCGTTGCGCACGTACAAGCCCGACAACGATGTCGGCAGTGATCCGGAGACCTCCAAGTTCTCGACCGTCAATTCCTCGGTGATCGGCGCGTAGTTGCCCCGCATGAACCAAGGCGTCGAGCCCGATGCTGGGCTTTCCAAAATGTCCGTCATCACGTCCCCCTCGTACCGATTCCCCCACGGCTCGGTGAACAGACTAGGTCTGGAAGCGGTCCACTGTCAGCAGCGGAGGTCGATTCCGCCCGATGGTCCGAAACATCGAATCATCCGAACCCGATCGCTCACCTCGACAGAATCGTGACCCCCGAGATACCGGGCGCACCATAGACGTGGGTGTACGCAACTCGCGGGTCGCCAGGGACCTGTCGAGGACCGGCATCGCCGCGCAATTGCAGAACGTTCTCGTAGACCTGGCGAAGACCCGATGCTCCGATCGGCTCACCGTTGGCAAGACACCCGCCGTCGGTGTTCACGGGAAGACGTCCCCCGATCTCGGTCTCCCCCGCCTGAATCATCGCCTCCTGTTCGCCGTGCTCGCAGAACCCGTTCTCGGCCATATGCATGACCTCCGCCCCCGACTCTGTGTCCTGCAACTGGGCGATATCCACATCCTCCGGTCCGATACCTGCCATCTCGAATGCAGCCCGTGACGCTTCGACGGTCGGACCCGCATTGTGTTCGAGAGCGATCGAGGGCGCCAAGACCTCGAAACTGCCGAACCGACGACTGCGAACGGATGCTGCTCGAAGGAAAACAGGTCGATCCGTGTACTTGTGAGCCTGATCGGCTCGACTCAGAATCAACGCGACGCCGCCCTCACCTGGCGAGCAGAACATGTACTGAGTGAGCGGGTAGGACAGCATCGGTGACTCCAGGATCTCCGCCTGCGACATCGGTCGACGACGCCACGCCATCTCGTTCACGGAGCCGTTTCGAAAGGCCTTTTCGGCAACCTTCGCGAGAGTCGATTGGGTGATGCCGAACTCGTGCATGTAGCGATTGATCTTCATCCCGAAGAACTGGGTCGTCAGTGCGAGCCCAGACGCCCCGTACCAGTCCCCCAGTCCCGCTCCTTTGGTGCTCACTCGGAAAGCGCCGCGCTCATGCTTGTCGAACCCGATCGCGATCCCAAGGTCGAATGCACCGGACCGAATGGTGTTGAACACCGAGAACAGAGCGGATCCTCCGGTCGCACAGCCGTTGGCCACGTTGATGAATTGCAGTCCTGTCAGACCCAACTGAGAGACCATTGTGTCCGCTGCCCCAGCTGCCATCGATCCCCCGAACGCGAATTGAACGTCCTCCCAGCCGATGCGGGCATCTGCACATGCCCGCCGTACTGCGATCACTCCTTGATCCATACCGGACACGCCGTCGGTGCGACCGAATGGGTGCATGCCGATCCCGACGATTGCAACATCCGCGCTCATGACACGTCCTCCACCGGGGCAAATGCGAATGTCACGATTTCATTTCCTTCGTCGTCGGTGGTCAGAGGAATGATGACCAACTCCATCTCCATGCCGATCTTCAGTCGATTCGGATCGCTGATCGTCAGACGCGCTTCCACTTTCAATTGTCCTGGAAGCTGGACGTACCCGACTCCGAACGGACGATAGGACTTGGGGTCCACATCACCTGCATACGGAGGAGCTTTGGGTGGAAAACCTTGAACGGTCCAGGTCCACAGGGTGCCACGTCGATCGAGTTCGACTTCGTCGGTTCGACTTCCCGAACACCTCGGACAACTCTCTTGAACCGGAAACATGTGTGTGCCGCATTCGAGACACCGGCTGCCGATGAGGGTCGGGCGATCCGATGGCCAGGTGAAAATGCCTTCGGCAACCGGAATACGACTCATCGATCACTCACCCCCATTTTTCACGACCACATTGTGTCTCGGACACATTGCGTCTCGAGCACATTGCGTCTCGAGCACGACCACTCCTATCGACAACAGTAGACCCGCCCGAACACTTCGTTCGACCTTCATCGGTTCGGATCGACCAAGACCTTGATCTCGCTGGAAGATCCAGAAGCAAGGTCGGCAAAAGCGCTCGCGAGCCCCTCGAGAGAGACAGTCGACGTGTGAATGGGAGCAGTCGAGAATCGTCCATCAGCCATCATCGCCATCGTCATGTCGAACTCCTCGTGGAGATAAGCGAGCGCAGCCGTCAATGAAATCTCCTTGATCAGCCATGATGCCGGCTGGATCGTGGCAGGTGATTCGGAAAGTCCGATCAGACAGATCGATCCGCCGCGTCGGCAACGGTCGACCGCCTCTTGGATCGCCGTTGCACTTCCCACACACTCGAAGACGAAGTCGGCTCCGAGTCCGTTGGTCAGGTCGCGAATGCCAGAATCGCTGGCTTCCGACGGAGTCAACGCAACGTGTGCGCCGAGTTCGACTGCGATCCGCCGTCGATGTTCATCTGGTTCGACTGCGATGACCGTGCTGGCACCGGAGATCCGCGCCCACTGCACGGTGGCAAGTCCGATCGGGCCGGCTCCCTGCACCACTGCGACATCGCCAAGTCGCAATCCGCTGTGGCGAACTGCGTGCAAAGCCACAGTTGCCGGTTCGACTTGAGCTGCAGTGACGTCATCGAGAGCCCGATGGGTCTTCACAACTCGATCCGCACCGACTGCTATCCGGCTGGCGAAGCCTCCATGCGCGGGAGCATGCGGATCGCGTCCGATGGACGCGAGGAACACTGAGAGACAGTGGCGGTACTGTCCGGCACGACATGGACCGCATGTGCCACACGATGCACCGACTGCAACGACGACACGGTCCCCCTCTTCGAGGTGACGGACTCCCTTTCCGCGATCTGACACCGTGCCCGCCCACTCGTGTCCGCAGATCGCCGGGTTGTACGAGTCGCCACTGCGAAACGCGTGCACATCGGTTCCGCAGATCCCGCAAAACGCAATGTCCACAACGACACCTGAGTCCATTGGCACCGGATCTGCCACTTCGACCAGATCGAGACGGTTCCGACCGGTGACCAATCCGACGATCACCGCTCGACGCCCATCAGTTCAACCCTCGGGAACCGCATAGGGCTCGAGTAGCGACGGGTCTTTTCCATCCTCGAGAAGGCCCGTCGAGATCATGTCATCGATGTGCCGATGGATGAGACGCATTCTTGCTTCCTGGTAAGCGCCGAAGGATACGGACCGCTTCGCTCGTGCAGCTGCGATCTTGAGACCGAGTTGAACCCTTGGCAGATTTTCCATGTCCTGTTCGAAGACGTCGGCCAGCCCACCCATTCCCTTCGCGTCGCGCCACGACTGGTCGAGTGACAGCCTCTGAACCTGTGCAGGCTCAGGTCGGAGCTGCCCGTCGGGCACCGGCATCATTCGGATGACATCCATGTAACAGGTGTCAGGCGTCGAACCAGGACGCCACCGATACACGAGTGACTGGCCGATACCCGCCCACGGAGCGAAGGCGGGAAAGAGGTGGTAGAGGTGTGCGTCGAGCATCTCGGAATCGGAGACCTGCGACAAGTCCTTGCCGTACATCGAGCCCATGACCGAGCGAAAGACGTCGGCAACGACCTCACGGGCAGTCTTGCCATCAGGAACTCGAACCGAACCTCGAGTCGTTCGGGCCGAGAACGCGAGGTAGGCATCGGCGATCTGCTGCTCGGTGAGAGGTCCGAGGTGTGGGCTCTGCACACCGAATCCGTTGACGAATCGCGTGACGAACGGCGAGTCCGGCCAGATCGAATACTCGCTGTTCGCGTCACCCGCGAACTCGAGAATTTGCGGATGGGTTGCGATGACGTGATAGCCCTCTGCGAAAGCTTCCATGCACACTTTCCAATTCGCCGGTATTTCCTTGACGGCATGAAAGGCCTTGTATCGGTCGGACATCGAGAAGTCGCGATCGAAATGCTCGACCAACTTCCGAGCGACCTCGTTGAATGCCGGAGCATCCGAATCGAGGTTGACGAAGACGAAGCCGCACCATTGCGCAACCTGCGCCTGCGGAAGACACGAATCGGGCTGCTGCCACACGTGGGGGAAGTCCCATTCAGCAGGCAACTCCACCAGCTCGCCGTCGAGGTCCCATCGCCATCCATGGAACGGACATCGGAACGACCCGACGCGCCCGTCCTCCAGTCGCAATTTCGTCCCGCGGTGGAGACACGAATTGTGGAACGCTTTGATAGAACCGTCCCGAGTCCTCGTGACGATGACCGATTGGTCAGCGACGTCGTAGACCACGTGATCGCCCGGTTCTGCAAGTTCATCGACCGTACATGCCATCTGCCACGTTCGAGTCCACATGTACCGATTCTCGAGATCTGCGAAGTCGAACGACGTGTAGCGAGACTTCGGCACATCTGCAAGACCCTGGGGCACGTACGAGTGGTCGATCAGCGATCGAGGAGCAGTCCGACTGTCGAGGGCCAGGAGGTCCTGGACACTCGGGCCCGGACTGCGTGCAGCACCGATCGAGTCTTCGAAAACACGACCCTCACTTTCGGATCGAGTCCCACCCAACGTCATGAACTCGACTCCCTGCTCATGGCTGCATCGAACAATGCTCGGGCACCGACGTAATCCGCCTTGCCATTGGGCGCCCGAGGGACTTCGTCGACGATGACCAATTGCTTGGGGACTTTGTAACTCGACAAACGAGTCTTCGTATGGGCGATCACATCGTCGGAGCGAGCCCGTTCCGACGATGACAGCGAGGCGACGCCAACCACTCGTTGTCCGAAGCGTTCATCTGCAACTCCGAACACGAGACAGTCGGCAATCGCGGGGTGCGTCTTGACCGCTTCTTCGACTTCCTCCGGAAAGACCTTCTCCCCAGCTGTGTTGATGCAGTTGGAACCACGCCCGAGAAGCGTGATCGAGCCGTCAGCCTCGACCATCGCCATGTCACCGGGAAAGCTGTACCGCACACCACCGATCTCGCGAAACGTCCGGCTCGACTTCTCCGGATCCTTGTAATAGCCGAGCGGGACATTGGCACCGCTCACCGCAACCACTCCGATGACGCCCGATCCTGCCTCGACTTCCGTCTCCGTTTCGAGATCGAACACTTTGGTGTTGGGCATGGTGCCGAACTTCGCGGTCTGGCTGACCGCATCCTTGGTGGCGATCATTTGAGCCATCGCCCCTTCGCTTGCTCCGAGAATGTCCATGACGATCGCAGAAGGCATGTGCTCGAAGATCGCCTCTTTGACATCCGTGGAGAACATTGCTCCCGTCGAGATGATCGTCGTCACCGACGACGTGTCGAAAGGTCGACCCACATCTGAACGCTCGCGCAAGGCCATCATCATCGGCCGCGCGAAAGCATCGCCCACGATCACGAGCCCCGAAACTTTGTGCTTCTCCACGACCTCGAACATCTCGTGTGCGTCGAACGATCGGCCTTCCAGGAGGACAACCTTTCCGGCCATCAAGTGAGGTACCAGGGCACCGAGCCACACTCCGGTTCCGTGCATCAAGGGACAACAAGGCATCGAAACGGGTTGGCCCATCATCGAATGGATCACCTGCGCCGTTTCGGTGACCTCGGCGACCGTCGCAAATGGGGGCTTGCCCATAGGTGCGGTGTAGAAGTCGAGGAAACCCTGCGTGAAAGTTCCGGTGTGGTACATCACACCCTTGGGCATGCCAGTGGTGCCGCCGGTGTAGAGCATGTAGAGGTCGTCGAGCTCACGGGTCTGCCGCGGAGCTGGCTCATGGCGCACGAGCACCTCGTTCCACGCCATCGACCCTGGCACCGAAGCAGTCGGACCATCGGACACTTCGATGAGGAGACGCAGTTTCGGGAGGCGGTCCGCCACTCGAGAAATGCGATCACCCAAACTCGAATGGAAGACGACTGCCTCGCAGTCGGCATTGTCGAGGAGGTACAGCAACTCGTCGTCGAGGTATCGATAATTCACGTTCACCGGGGTGACTCGAGACTTGAACGCCGCGTACTGCGTAATGAGATATTCCGGGCAGTTGTACATGAACATGCCCACCTTGGAATCGACACCGAGTCCGTGGGATGCGTAGACAGACGCGAGTCGGGCTGCCAAGTCGTCGTACTGCAACCAAGAAATTTCCCGCTCTCCACAGGCGATCGCTGTTGCCGAACCGAACGTGTCGGCATGTGCCTCGAAGATGTCGGCGAACGTCAACATCACATCACCCCCGCGTCATCGCACCCTCCCCACAGGGCGCTACGTGGTGGATCGTAGTTTGCAGCTGAAGCGAAATGGTCACCGAGCGTCGACTTCGATGACCTCGACGCGCATCGTCACTTGTAAAAGTCGGTCACGACCACGTGTTCCAGCTGATGAACTTGTCAGCGGGAAGTCGCTTGGCTGGCTTGAAGTCCGTCCCCACTGTGTAGGCAACGGGGAACAACCCTGCCTGGGTGTAACGGTCGAAGGGAATTCCGAGCAACTCGGCAGCTTCCTTCTCGTTCGGAAGATGCAGAGTCGTCCATGCAGACCCGAGTCCGCGTTCGCGCAAGGCAAGCATGAAACTCCACACTGCTGGGAGCAGCGACCCCCAAGCGGAAGCCTGACCGAAAGTGGGAGTGCCGACGTCGAGTCGGCCGGCATGCAGCGGAATCAGCAGAACGGGCACTTGATCGAGAATCTCTGCCAAATACGTGGCCGAGTCGAGAATGCGGTCACCCTGAGCGTCGTTCTTCGGGCGGTCCGGAGCATTCACGTACGGGAAGAAATTGGCACGATACATGTCGGCGAGAGCCTTCTTCTTGACCGGATCGTCGACGAAGAGCCATCTCCAGCCTTGCATGTTCGATCCAGTCGGAGCCTGATGTGCAATTTCCACACACTCGATGAGGACGTCGCGCTCGACTGGACGTTCGAGATCCAACCGCTTGCGCACCGAACGAGTCGTCGTCAGCACCTCATCGGCTGTCAGACCGAGCTTCATTCCCGAACTGCCATCGCTCGCCATGTCGTGTCCTCTCCCCCGTGCACCAGTCGATCGTGTGCTGTGCCTTCGCATCATGTCACGAATGGATACCGCTCACAGCAGTCGAGATTGCATCAGGCGCTTGATCGCCTCGTTGGCATTCTTCTGGAAGGCCATGTCGTCGGTGAGGCCGGCCGTGATGCCGAGCAGGATCGTCCGTACGAAAGCTT
>JBDLRO010000216.1:0-21265 GCA_039800025.1 Actinomycetota bacterium
CCCGGAATCGGCCGATTGGCTCAGATCGTCGGGCGTGAGGCTGCTGCGGAATTGTTGTTCACCGGCGAGATCATCGACGCAGAACGTGCTCGTTCGCTGCGGCTCGTCTCCCGTGTGGTTCTTCACGACGACCTCTTGCCGTCGGCCATGGAACTGGCTGGGCGGATCGCAGCGAATCCACCATTGGCGGTCCGCAAGTTGAAACAGGGTCTCCGTGAGACGCTCGACCCGGATTGGCACAGCCTGGGCGAATGGGTGTCGTCGACGCTCGGCTACTTGTTCACGACCGAGGACCATCGAGAAGGAGTGCGTTCCTTTCTCGAGAAGCGCGCTCCGCGTTTCATGGGGCGTTGATTCGGACGACCGGCCCACATTGGACGAGTCACACGGTGTGGAGATCGGGCGATGTGGAGATCGGGTGACTGGGATATCAGGTGGCTGGAACGATCGGGACGAGTTGACCGGCGAGCGAGACGACCCACAGCTCACCTCGTGCGTCGGGAAGCACTGCGACCGAACTCGGGACCGTTCCGAGGCTGATCACACCACATGGGCTGCGGTCCTCGGTCACGCACAGCGCCCGGACATTTCCGCTGCAGAAGTCACTGAAGACGTACCACGTGCCCTCCGACGGAATCGAGGAACCTCGAAACACCGCGCCTCCGGAGATCGAACAGTCGTCGTTCTCATGAGGGTACGTGTGGATCGGTGAAACCTCCGTGTACGACTGGTGCACTTCGAGCTGATCGTCGTTGAAGGGCACTGTGCCTTCGAATGCGCTCCATCCGAAACTGACACCTTCGGATTTCTCGAATGGGACCACATTGATCTCTTCCCATTCGTTCTGACCGACATCGGCGATCCACAAGTCGTCGGTTTCCGGGTCGAGATGGGCGCGCCAGGGATTGCGCAAACCCGAAGCCCAGATCTCAGTTGCACCCTCTCCACTGGTCTCGAGATCGACGCGCACGATCTTGCCGAGCTGCGACGAGGAGTCGAGAGCGAACCGATCAGGGTCGTCGGCCGAGCCACCGTCGCCATTGAAGACGAACAAGTATCGGCCATCGCGGGACAGGATCAGATCGCCTCCGTTGTGATTGCGATACGGCTGATCGAGTGTGTAGATCGTTCGTCGGGACGCGAGGTCGAACCTTCCATCGGCGCCCACATCGATCGAGTCGACGGTCGTATTGCCATCGAGGTCGGTGTAGTTGACATAGGCGGTGTTCCCGTCGAGCGAGAACGCGAGTCCGAGAAGGCCTTGCTCACCGTCTTCATCGGTCAGTGACGACAGGTCAGCGACCTCCGAACCTGGCTGTCCGTCTGTCTCGACGAGGCGAATCGTGCCGTCCTGTTCGACGGCAAATGTCGTTGCCGAATCGCCGGTGCTGCGAACGGCGAGATCGACGACGGATTTGTATCCCGTCACGGGTTCGCCAACGGTTGCCGGAAAGGACGCTTCGGTCGCGGTCTCATCGACCGAGTCCGAGGTGTTCGGCGGGCTCGAATCGGCGGATTCACTGCTCGTCGAGCATGCGGACGCGGTCAGGATGAGGACGGTGCAGATGAGGGAGGTTCGTGTATTCATGAGCGTTCGCGTCGGATGAGTCCTTCTTGGACGACGGTGATCACGAGATCGCCGTTCTCGGAAAAGATGGAACCAGTGGCCAACCCGCGGGCATTGGATGTGGTCGGGGTCATCTGGTCGTAGAGCAGCCAGTCATCGGCGCGAAATGGACGGTGGAACCACATCGCGTGGTCGAGGCTCGCCATTTGGAGGCCCGTATCGGTCCAGTTGAGACCATGGGGCAGCACGGTCGTGTCCAACAGCGTCATGTCGCTCGCATAGGTCACGATGCATGCGTGCAGCACGGGGTCATCGGGAAGGTCACCGTCCGCGCGGAGCCAGACCCGCTGCTGCGAGGACGGCTCGCGAGAACGCGACATCGGATCCCCCTCGACGTATCGAATGTCGATGGGGCGGGGACGCTCGTACCAGTCTCCGAGGAGGTGTTTGTGCGGCTCCATTCGAGTCTTGAAATCCGGGAGGGTCTCTGGCGCCGGCACGGCAGGCATCGTCGCCTGATAGTCGAGACCTTCCTCGGGGGCGTGGAAACTCGCTTGAAGATTGAAGATCGCCTGTCCGTGCTGAATCGCAACGACGCGGCGCGTGGAGAAACTCTTGCCGTCACGGATGCGATCGACGTCGTACAGAATCGGAGAGGTCGGATCACCGGGCCGCAAGAAGTAGGCGTGGAGGGAATGGACTCGTCGATCGCGATCGTCCACGGTTCGCGAGGCCGCGACCAATGCTTGGCCGGCAACTTGTCCTCCGAAGACCAGTTGGCGATTCTCCTGGGGAGATCGCCCGCGAAAGATGTTGACTTCGATGACTTCGAGGTCGAGGAGGGAGATGAGGTCGTCGAGGGCTTGTCCCACGTCTCCATCATGGCACAGGACCGAACATGCCGTCCCGGGCGGATCGACGACGGGTCCTGCGACTCGTTGCCCGCCCGGACGACTCTGGCAGCCCGATTCTGCCGTCAGCGGTGACTCCGATGACTAGGGTCGGATCCATGTCCGTCCTGCCACTCAGCCCCGACGAATTGCTGTCCACGACCCGGGCCGTCCGCAAGCGGCTCGATTTCGATCGACAGGTGCCCGAGGAGCTGATCCGTGAGTGCATTGCACTCGCCATGCAGTCGCCCTCGGGGTCGAACAACATGACGATGCAGTTCGTCGTCGTCACCGATGCCGACAAACGGCGCGCCGTCGGCGAGGTGTACCACCAGTGCTACGCGATGTATCAGCAGATGGATGGTGTCTACATCCGGTCGATCGACAAGGGTGACTCGTCGGCAAATGCCCAACAACAGCGATCCGCCGACTCAGCGGACTATCTCGGCGAACACATGGGTGATGCGCCAGCGCTGGTGATCGCGTGCACGACAGGAATGCGAACGGAGGCGGCAGCTGGCATGGGAATGATGGTGTCCTCGATGATGGGCAACATCCTGCCGGCCATGTGGAGCTTCATGCTCGCAGCGCGTGCGCGCGGGCTCGGAACGTCGTGGACGACCGTGCACCTGTTGATGGAACAGCAGGTCGCCGAGATCCTCGGCATTCCCTACGACTCGGTGCAACAGGTGTGTCTGTCACCGTTGGCGTTCACCAAAGGAACGGATTTCAAGCCGGCGAATCGCCCCGATGCGAATTCGATCATTCATTGGAACCAATGGTGACTTGGGGAACCAATGGTGACTTGGGGAACCCGCATTGACGCGGCAATCGTGACGATCCGGACATCATGACCATCTCTCCCGAATTGCGGCGAGCGGCTCTCGCAGCAACCGGCTTCATGCCCGAGACCGAGGGCGACGCATTGCACGAAGCCGCTCTCCTCGCTGCACAGGCATGTCCGAGATTGCCGTTCGTCGAGATCGGGTCCTATTGCGGTCGATCCACGATCTGGCTGGGTGACGCTGCGCGTCAGGCGGGAACCGTGCTCTTCGCTGTCGACCACCATCGCGGCTCCGAGGAGAATCAAGAGGGATGGGAGTGGCATGACGCGACCCTCGTCGATGCCGACATCGGTCGGATGGACACGTTGCCGCGGTTTCGGCGCACCGTGCACGACGCAGGTCTGGAAAACGTCGTGATCGCAGTCGTCGGACAGTCCCCGAGCGTCGCTCGCTTCTGGACGATGCAGATCGGATTCCTGTTCATCGACGGCGGTCACGGTGTCGAACCGGCTCGACTCGACTATCTCGGATGGACTCCCCATGTCGCGTCGGGAGGTCTGCTTGCGATCCATGATGTCTTCACGGATCCAGCCGATGGCGGTCAAGCTCCCTATGAGCAGATCTATCGACCGGCGATCGAAAGCGGTCTGTTCGAGCTGATCTCGACGTGCGGCAGTCTGCGGGTTCTGCGTCGAAGCTGATTCAGAACGCTGCTATTGCTCCGAGGTGGCGGCGCTCGTGCGTGGGGCTCTGGGGCTCCGTTCGGGCTGAGCAGGCCGCATTGCATAGAGCACGCGGACGACAGTCAGTGCAATGACGAGCGTGATGAGCATCGCTCCGAAGATCAAGAAGAGATCGTTCGATGCGTCTGTGCCAGCAGTGAACGCGTGTATCGATGTCATGGTGAACATTGCGTACGACGTGAGGTGGATGAGGTACCAGAAGCGACGAGGAAGCTTCTTCAGCAGCAACGATGTCACCTGGATCATGATCAGGAAGTACGTGGCGATGATTCCCCACGCAACTGGACCAGGTTGCCATGTCGATGCCATCGGAATTGCCAGTTCCCTCCAACCGAACTCGACGTAACTGTCGGCGACGAGGGCGGCGAGGTGAATGACTACTCCCGCGATCGACAGCGCAGCGAGCCATTTGTGGAGATCGAGCAGCCATGCAGGCCTGTCCACTTGTCGCATGAGTCGAGTGGACAGGAGAATTCCCCAGACGATCGCCGCGCAGAGAAGACCCCACGCGACGATGCCCGATGCTCGACTCAGGAACCACCAGAACTGCTCGTTCATACCTGGTAAGTCTTCCATCCTCGAGTGGCGAAACTGGAACCGTCACGGTGCACGATCATGGCTTCGAGACCGTGTTCGGCGGCGAGTTCGATGTGAGTCGCAGTATCGACGATCAGGTGGGCCTTGGTGAAGACTTCGGCCCAGACGCACTCTGCTGAGATCACTGATGCTTGCACGATGTCGTGAGACGTCGGGTCGACGGTTCGACGGGATCGGGAGTCCATGATGTGCGAGCGGATGTCGCTGCTGCCATCAGGGCTCGTGAACACCTTCGCTGTGAGTGACGACGTTGCAATCGCTCCTTCGGCGATCGCGATCGAGCACATCGGCTGTCGATCGAACGGTGATTCGATGTCGATGATCCACTGGCCCCCGATGTCGCCTCGACCGATGCAGCGGATGTCGCCTCCGATACTGACGAGTGCGCCCGAGGCACCCAAGTCGACGAGTTCGCTGGCGACGATGTCTGCTGCGAGTCCCTTGCCGATACCTCCCGGATCGAGAACCATGCCGTACGGAACAGTGACCTTGTCGCCGTCGATCGCAATGCTGCTGAGGTCCTTCGACCATTCGATCCCCGTTTCGAGGACGGTGATCGAATTCGATGTCATCGACCGTGCGTAGCCGGCTTCGACGAGCTCGCCGAGCATCGACGGATCGAACAGGCCATTGGTGAACGTCCACCCGCCGGCCATGTGCCGAACGAGACGAACGGTGTCCGGGTGCACGGTCACGGGCAGTCCTCTCGCGCTATTGAGTCGAGAGATATCACTTGTCGAGATGAATCGGCTCCAACGTTCCTCGAGCTGGCGAAGCCTGCGAGCGGCATGATCCACGAGAGTCGTGTTTCCCTCGACAATCGTGATTCGGGCTGTGTTCCCCATTGAGGGAAACACAGCCCGTGTGATGTCCTCGGTCGTGTCGACGTTCATCTTCGCTCCACTCACACTCGAAACTTCGAACTTCGCACCATCAGCCGGAGCCGCCAGAGCTTCCGCTCGAGCCGCCTCCGCCGATCGATCCGAGGCCGCCGCCGCTGTTTCCACCGCCGCCGCCACCGCCTGCGCCGTTCCAATCGAGGCCGCCGAGACCACCAGAACCCTGCGTCTGCGCTGGAGTCGTCGCCCTTTGGACCGGGGTCGGGGGTTGGACCACATTGATCTCGATGACTTGCCGCACTGGCGTCGCGGGCGCCGGTGTGGTCGGCGGCGTCACAGGTGCCGCGGACTGGTCTACTGGAGCGATCACCGGATCGGCTTGGGTTGGCAGGGACGAAGGCTGCGAGTTCGCCGCTGCTTGCACCGTGAATGCGCTGACGAGGCTTGCTAGCGCCGACACCGACACACCGGTGACGAGAACTCGAGCAGAGCGGGCAGGGTGCTTGTCGCGTACAGCGCGCCGAGCGTTCAGTGCTGACAATCGATCGTCAGTCATCGTCTCCTCCTTCGAACTCGAAGCCGTCGTCCTCGTACTCGAAGTCGTGATCATCGTCGTGATCCTCGTACTCGAAGCCGTCGTCATCATCCTCATAGCTCACGCCACCGCCACTCGATCCCG
This sequence comes from Actinomycetota bacterium, assembly GCA_039800025.1. Classification (GTDB taxonomy): domain Bacteria; phylum Actinomycetota; class Acidimicrobiia; order Acidimicrobiales; family Ilumatobacteraceae; genus Casp-actino8. The sequence continues at coordinate 6,101 of JBDLRO010000216.1, forward strand.
AACTGCTGCCGGCGCTCGATCCACCCGATGATCCAGAGGGAGCCGGCGAAGGCGCGGGCTGGGTGGCGGGAGGTTCCGTGCTCATCCCCGTCGCCGAGGTCACGATCTGACCGTCCACGAGTCGAGCGGTGAACGTCACGACCTGATCGGCCGTTTCGAACTTGATCTCGTACTCTCCCGGAGCAGTCTCGGTGACCGTGTACGAGATGCCGGTGTTGGCGGTCACGTTGTCGAGAGTCAGGACCCCGTCGACGGTCGACATCGTCACGAGACCGATTCCCGGGATCTGGAATTCGTTCGGAACGAAACTCGGAACGGTGGATGGTGAGACCGTTGCGGGAGCCGTGACTTCCGTCGACGGGGAGGCGACTTCCACTTGCGGGTCGAGGACCGACGCGTTGACGGCGAGGGCGGCCCCGCCGGTGGCGAGGATCGCTCCCATGGAAAGGGCTGTTGTGAAGGGTGCTTTCATGTCCTTCACGGTAGGAGAACCGCTTCGAAGGGACATCCAAGGGAAATCCAATTTTTGTCCAAATTGCCGACCCGGACCGCTTCGCAGTCGCGTCGAAGGTTCTACCGGTCAGACTGCAAGGGTGAACATCCTTGTCGTCGAGGACGATCCATCGATTGCCGAGTCGCTACGAAGCGGACTCGAGTCGCACAACATGCGCGTCCATGTCGTCGACACCGGTGCTGCTGCTCTCGACGCGGTGGGCTACGACGTCATGTTGTTGGACATCGGGCTCCCGGACATGGATGGCTTCGAGGTCTGCAGAAGAATTCGCGCAGTTTCAGAGGTCCCGATCATCATGCTCACGGCGCGAGCCGATGAGATCGACAAGGTTCTCGGGCTCGAGTCGGGTGCAGACGATTATGTTCCGAAGCCCTTCGGCTTGCGCGAACTGGTGGCACGCATTCGTGCAGTGACCCGACGGCTTCAGAGCGACGCGTTACCCGTGCAGAAGTTCGTCGTCGGTCAGCTCTCGCTCGACGTGTCGACGAGGCGGTGCTTCGTCGGCGAGGAGGAGATCGCGCTCACGGCCAAGGAGTTCGATCTGCTCGCACATCTCATGGCGGCTCCAAGTGCCGTTCATCGCCGCCGCGAAATCCTCGAAGCGGTCTGGGAGACCGACTGGTACGGGCCGACGAAGACCCTCGACGCCCATATCGCCTCGCTCCGAAAGAAGCTCGGACGTCCCAAATGGATCGAATCGGTGCGCGGAGTCGGGTTTCGACTGGACGTCGAATGAGGTGGCGGTTCGTCGTCGCGATGATCGGAGTCGTCGCACTCGTGATCTTCTCGTTCGACTATCCGCTCGTTCGTTACTTGTCGAATGTGGAAAGGGACCGCATCGTCACGAGCATGGAGAGAGACGCCTACGTTCTCGCGGGGCGCACGAGTCGGACCGCGGTTGTCGGCGGAGCGGCGAATCGACAGGCGGCTCAAGTCTTGTTGGGCGAGTTCGCGCAGGATCACAACGAAACTGCAGCCATCATCGATTCCGCGGGCTTCCTCGTCGCAAGTACGGATCCGAGTGCTCTTCCCGGAACGAGTTACATGAATCGCCCCGAAGTCGTCACTGCAGTGGCCGGCGACTTCGCATCGGGAGTACGCGAATCGGTGACGTTGGGAGGCTCGATCGTCTACGTCTCGGTTCCGATCGTGTTCGGCGATCAGGTTCTGGGTGCGGTCCGTCTGACGACCCCCAAAACAGAAATCGACGAGGAGGTCGACGAGCAGATCAGACGGCTCGTGATCGCTGCGATCGTTTCACTCGTCTTCGCGGCTGCCGTTGCTGTCGGCTTGTCGAGTCTCTTGATCAGACCGGTCAATGCATTGCGTCGGAACATCGATGACATGGCAGAAGGAAAACTGGACACGAAAGTGTTCGTCGGCGGTCCTGGCGAGCTTCGTCACCTCAGTCGAGCCTTTGCTCGGATGTCCGAACGGGTTCAGAACATGTTGGAGCGCCAGCGATCCTTCGCGGGTGATGCGGCACATCAGCTGCGATCACCGTTGACGTCGATTCGCTTGCGCTTGGAACAGGCACTGAGCTCCATCGAAAGCGGACCCACGAAAGCTCATCTCGAGGCCGCTCTTGCGGACACGGATCGAATGGCGAATCTCACGGAGAATCTGCTGCGGCTCGCGCGCACCGAGGGAGCGGAGTTGCCTCACGACGACATCGACCTCGCGAGTGAATTGGAGAGGGTGGTGGAGCAGTGGGCGCCTCTGGCAGAAGAGAGCGGGATCGATCTTCGTCTCGGTGACGTCCCCATTGGATCAGTGAGGACGTCATCTCTCGCTCTCACTGAGATCCTCGGAAATTTCATCGACAATGCGATTTCGTATTCGCCTCCGCACAGGACGATCACCGTCTCGGCTCGAGCCTTGCCGACCGCAACCGAGATCACCGTTGCCGATCAGGGTGTGGGCATGTCCGATGAAGACCGGGCGCGGGCCTTCGACCGATTCTGGCGAGGTGCCAACGACACGCGCGGGGCAGGTCTCGGACTTGCGATCGTCGCACAATTGGCCGAGAACGCTGGAATGAGGGTCGAATTGAGGGCCGGCGATCCGGGTGTCGATGCAGTGATCTCGATTCCGCATTCGTCGTGAATCGAATGCCCGGTGAACCGCCCGACGAGGTCGAAACCGGCGCGACTCACCGGCGCTGAGCTGAACGCAGTCCTGCCCACGCCAAGTCGCTGACTTGGCGCGCGACGACATCGGGTTCGAAGTTGCCGCCGCTGCGAAGGAGATGTCGTGAGACTCCCTCGGCAAGGCCGACGATGGCGTGGGCGAGCATTCGCCGATGCTCTCGCTCGATGTCTGCGGTGATCAACGGCTCGATCGCATCTGCAACGAGAGCGGTGTATCTGGCAGCAGCTCGATCGAAATCTGGATCCCGTCGAGAGCCGCCGCCGAACAGCAACTGGAATGCATCGTGGTCTTGGTGAACCCAGTTGAAATAAGCAAGGAATCCGAGTTCGGTCCGGCGTCGGCCATCGCTCGCTTCGAGGTGGGCATTGGTGACTGCTTGGAGGAGTCTGTTTCCCGCTTCGTCGATGAGCGCAAGATAGAGCTCGCGTTTCGAGGCGAAGTGTTGGTACAGAACGGGCTTGGTGATCCCAGCTGAATCGGCGACATCGTTCATCGATGTCTCGTGATAGCCGTGCCGGGCGAAGACGTCGAGAGCGGATTCGAGGAGCTGTTCTCGGCGCTCGGCTGCGGGCAGACGGGTCGTCATGGACTGACCACCGTAGCCGTGACCGGCCGATTTCGCGATCTCACTCCCGATTGCGGCGCTTGTTCTCGATCTCGGCATCTTCCCGCTCAGCGGCTTTGATGGCGTATCCGAGCACGATCGCAGGGGCGAGGAGGATCGAGCCGAGAACGAGACACACCGTGATGGCAGTCGAAAAACCACTGCTCCAATCGACGATGAAGGCAATGACGAACAACACGATGGCGATCCCGTAGAAGGTGTAACCGAGACGGTTCGCGACCGTGGTCCAGCGAGCGATTGAAGTTCGACGCTGTCGGACCGGATCATCCGCAGAAGAGTTCGCTTGCAGCGAGGTGCTGTCGTCTCGATTCTGTTCGCTCACCCGATCACCTTGGCAGATGACTCCATGGCGTGAGAAGTCACCGTGAGATATTCGAGGTGCGGAGAGGCATTCCGGAAACACGATGTGCAAGTACGGTGAGCCGATGGCTGTGCAACTGGAGTGGAACGGGTTGGTCGGCGTCATCGTCATCGACAGGCCGGAGAAGCGAAATGCCGTCGATCTCGACACATTGTCCGCAATTCTGTCGGCCCAGGACGAAGCAACCCGCCGAGGGTGTCGTGCGCTCGTCGTACGCGGTACTGCTCCAGCGTTCTGCAGCGGAGCCGACCTTGATGGAGCGGAACTGGGAGAGTTCACCGACGTTCTCGGGCACGTTCTGCGCGGCTTCGGATCATGGCAGGGACTCACGATCGCGTACGTGGATGGTCCAGCTCTCGGTGCCGGTCTCCAGATCGCAGCTGCTTGTGACGTGCGCATCGCGACGGCGAAGAGCATCTTCGGGATTCCGGCAGCCAAGCTCGGTCTCGCAGTGGATGCCTGGACGGTCGAGAGATTGGCGCGAGAGGTCGGCTGGAGCATGGCCCGAATGATGCTCCTGACCGGTGACGCGGTCGCGGCATCCAACCTTCCGACAGGATTTCTCGCTCGGTCGATCGTGTCGAATTCCTCAGATGATGCGCTCGTCGAGGCCATGGACATCATCGATCAATGGTCGGCGCGCGCGCCGTTGACCATCGCAGCCCACAAGCTGGCGATCGAACGTGCAGGAGGATCCGATGTCACGTCAGCAGAGGTCGAAACAGCGCGTCTGGCCGCGTGGAACAGCGAAGACGCCTTGGAGGGACGACTGGCCTTTCGTGAACGACGTCCGCCGAATTTTCACAACCGTTAGGTTTTCGTGATCTCTGGGTATTCACGATTTCTGGGTTTTCACGATTTCTGGGTTTTCACGATCTCAGGGTTTTCACGATCTCTGGGTTTCGCGAACCCTGGACAGCCCGAGTTCGAGCGCATGCTTCGATTCAGGTCGGTCCGTGAACGATCGGTACAGTGCTCGCATGGGTGAACATGAGCAGGGGGAGCGCGGATTCGATCTGATCATTCGCGGGGGAACAGTGGTCGACGGAACAGGATCTCCGTCGCGCGTCGCTGACATCGCGGTCTCCGAAGGAGTGATCGCAGCAATCGGGGGAACACATGACAACGGACGCCTCGACGAATCGGGCGATCGTGAGATCGATGCAACCGGACTGATCGTTGCTCCGGGTTGGGTCGACATCCACACGCACTACGACGGCCAGGTCACCTGGGACCCGGAGATGACGCCGAGCAGTTGGCACGGAGTGACGACGGTGGTGATGGGGAACTGCGGTGTCGGATTCGCTCCCGTCCGGCCCGGTGAAGAGCAGTTCCTCATCGAACTCATGGAAGGCGTCGAAGACATTCCTGGAACCGCGCTCAGCGAAGGGATCGACTGGAAATGGGAGTCCTTCCCGGAGTACCTGGATGCAATCGAGAACATGCCGCGCGTCCTCGATGTCGCAGCTCAGGTGCCGCACGCCGCGTTGCGCGCCTATGTGATGGGCGAGCGTGCCCATGAAGAGCCGACTCTCGACGACATTTCTCGAATGGCACAGCTCGCAGAAGAAGGACTTCGTGCTGGCGCTGTCGGTTTTTCGACGTCGCGCACGATCTTGCACCGGTCCAAACACGGACTCGTTCCGGGAACTCATGCGCTGCCCGACGAGTTGATGGCGATCTGCGACGCGATCGGCAAAGTCGGTCATCGCGTCGTCGAAATGGTGGGTGACGACGGTCCGAACGAAGCCCGTGACGGGTGGCTGCGCGAAGTCGCCGAGCGCACCGGCGCGACCGTGACGTACGCACTCGCACAGAACCCGGGCAACCCGTACGGATTTCGTGAAGCCCTGACCGAGGCAGCGGAGCTCGCCGAGCACGGCTTGCGAGTCGTGCCACAGGTGAGCAACCGACCAACGGGAATGCTCTTCGGTTTTCGATCGTCATTGCACCCCTTCGTGACTCATCCGACCTACCGAGAACTGCAGCATCTCCCGTTCGAAGATCGCATCGCGGCGCTGCGACGGCCTGACGTACGCGAACGTCTCGTGACCGAGGGGCCGGGCACCGACAAGAAGATTGCGCTGGCGCTGATGACTCGCTGGGATCAGATGTTTCCGCTCGGCGACCCACCCGACTACGAACCGCCCTACGAGACGAGTGCTCGGGCAGTCGCAGACCGTGAAAATCGTCGCCCCGAGGAGGTCATGCTCGACTGGATGCTCGAACGAGATGGTGAGGCCTTGATCTTCGTGCCCCTCGCCAGCTACTCCGAGCACAATCACGATGCGATTCGCGAGCTCATGACACATCCGACGACCGTTCTCGGACTGTCCGATGGCGGCGCCCATTGCGGACTGATCTGTGACGCATCGATGCCGAGCTATCTCCTGACCCACTGGGTGAGAGATCGTCATCGAGGCGAGCGCATCCCGCTCGAGACGGCGATTCATCTCCAAACGCAGCGCACGGCAACTGTCTATGGATTCACCGACAGGGGAAGTCTCGAAGTGGGCAAGCGTGCCGACATCAACATCATCGATCTCGATGCTCTGCGTCTCCACGAGCCGAAGATGGTCTACGACTTGCCGGCCCAAGGGCGCCGACTCGTGCAGAAAGTCGACGGCTACCGCGCGACGTTCGTCGCAGGAGTGCAGACGTTCGCCGACGGGGAGCCGACTGGTGCTCGTCCCGGACGGCTCGTGCGCGCTGCCGGCTCTGCGTGATCGGACGAGTCGTACTGCTGCGAAACGTCTTCGAGCCTGCTCACTCCGTGTGAACTGCGGTCTCGCGTCGGCGAACTGCACGCGTGACGCGCCAGAAGATGACGGACATCCCGCCCATCATCACTCCGAACAACACGAGTTGCTGCCAGCCCCCTCGGTCACCTGGGCTCGTCGGAGTGCGACCGCAACCCGGAGGTGGGTTGGAACTGATGCATTCGGTCAGGCTTCGTTCGAGGTCGAGGAAGTCGTTGGCCGTCGAATCGGGGGCATCGGCGTTCGACGAGTCGTCGACAGTCGTCACGAATTGAGAAAGTGCCGAGGCGTGGGCAGTGGTCGACATCTGAGAGATCGAGACGAGACTTGCGGCCGCGAAACCAAGAGCCAGGACTGCATGCCGAAAGAAGCGGCGACGTCGATATGTTCGGCTCACAGCTGATCGGATCACGACCACATGTTGTCACGATCTCGGGGATGTCACGATTCGGGGGAACATTTCGATGTTCGAGGCGTTGACTACGATCAGCATGTGAGTCAGCGGAGTTCCGTTCTCGTCGTCGATTTCGGTGCTCAGTACGCGCAATTGATCGCACGTCGCGTGCGTGAGCACAGCGTCCACTCGCAGATCGTGCCCCATTCCATCTCCGCTGCAGAGGTGTCCGTGCGTGCGCCGTCGGCGGTCATCCTGTCCGGTGGACCAAAGAGCGTGCATGTCGAGGAAGCACCACGTCTCGATCCGGAGATCTACGAACTCGGCATTCCCATCCTTGGAATCTGCTACGGCGCTCAGTTGATCGCACAGCAACTCGGCGGAGAGGTCGGACGCGGTGAACAGGGTGAGTACGGACGAACCCAGATGACTCGCATCGCCGGCTCGAACTCGACTCTGCTCGGACGGGCTCAACCCGATGTGCAACAAGTCTGGATGAGTCACTTCGACGCCATCACGCGATTGCCGGACGGTTTCGTCGCCACCGCATCGACTCCGCTGGCTCCCGTTGCTGTCCTGGAGAATGCGGATCGGCGTATTTGGGGAGTGCAGTATCACCCCGAAGTCGCCCACTCACCGTATGGCTCAGAGGTTCTCGAGACCTTCCTCCACGAATTGAGCAACTGCGACTCCTCGTGGACGATGGGCTCGGTCATCGACGAGCAGGTCGAATCGATCCGAGCGCTCATCGGTGAACGGCGCGCGATCTGCGGCTTGTCGGGAGGAGTCGACTCGAGCGTCGCTGCCGCGCTCGTTCATCGGGCGATCGGATCGCAGTTGACGTGCGTCTACGTCGACACCGGCCTCATGCGCAAAGGCGAGAGCGAGCAGGTGGTCGAAACCTTCCGACGCAACATGGGGATCGAGTTGATCCATGTCGATGCGGGAGAACAGTTCTTCGAACGCTTGCGCGGTGTCACCGATCCGGAAGCCAAGCGCAAGATCATCGGTGAGGTGTTCGTCCGCATTTTCGAGAAGCACACGGGAGGGGTGACCGACGCCGAGTTCCTGGTGCAGGGCACCCTCTATCCCGATGTCATCGAAAGCGGCGGGAGTGATGGCACGGCATCGGTGATCAAGAGCCATCACAATGTCGGTGGCTTGCCCGACGACATGACGCTTCGTCTCGTCGAACCGCTGAGGGATTTGTTCAAGGACGAGGTGCGACGAGTCGGTCTCGAGCTCGGCCTCCCTGACGAGATGGTGTGGCGGCAGCCTTTTCCCGGTCCGGGTCTCGGTGTCCGCATCATCGGCGAGGTCACCCCGGACAAGGTTGCGACGCTGCAGGAAGCCGATGCCATCGTCCGCGAGGAGATCGCGGCTGCCGGCTTGGAGCGCGAGATCTGGCAGGCATTCGCCGTTCTGCCGGACATCCGCTCGGTCGGGGTCATGGGTGACGAGCGGACGTATGGCTACCCGGTGATCATCCGAGCGGTGACGAGCGAAGACGCCATGACCGCTGATTGGGCCCGCCTGCCCCATGACCTGCTCGAGTCGATGGCGAGCCGGATCATCAGCGAGGTCCCCGGTGTCAACCGGGTCGCGTACGACATCACCTCCAAGCCGCCAGGCACGATCGAGTGGGAATGACGGGCCAAGATCGACGTATTTCCCTTGTTTCAGAGCGACAGCAACACAACTGAAACATTGACTAGCCTGTCGGGGTCATGGCATCTCGGATCTCCCCGCATGCGCCGCGGCGTCGAGTGGCGGCCCTCCTTGTGTGCTCGCTGGTCTTCACCGGCGTGAGTCTCAGTTCGTCCAGCGACGTCGTCAGCGCTGGCTCTGTCGACGGTGCTCGTCGCAAGGTCCAGCAGATGGCAGACCAGCTCGAAGCAGCCGAACAAGAAGTCGACCGGCTCAGCGAAGAATTGCGCATTGCCGAGGACGACAAGGCAATGCTCGAAGAGGAGATCGAGGCGACTCTGGCAGAGATCGCATCCAAGGAGACAGAGCTCTCCGGTGTCGAACTGGAGATGTCGAACCTGGCGATCGAAGCCTTCGTCGGAGGTTCTCGTCTCGGAAGCCTGTCCGGTCTTCTCGCTCCCGGTGGTGGACCGAACGAATCGGTGCAGAAGCAATACCTGACCGAAATGGCGCTCAACGTCGCCTTCGGAAATTCGGACAAACTCGACGCTCTCATCACCGACCTCAACGACCTGCAGAAGAAGTTGGAGCGGGACCGCAAGCAAGCCGAGGAACTGGCTGCTCAGATCTCGCGTAACAGAGAAGCGGCAGAAGACCGGATCGCGAAATACACGCAACTGAAAGCCAAGGCCGAGAAGGAACTCGGACAGGCACTCGCCGAAGAGCGTGCCCGCAGAGCTGCTCAGGCTGCGGCGGCTGCGCGTTCGCGAGCCGAAGCTCTCGCTGCTCAGCGTGCGAACCCGGGTAGTTCGCGCGTTGCAGATTTCGATCCGAGTTCGATTCCGCCGAGCAGTTCGCGCGCCACGATTGCTGTTGCCGCCGCTCAGAGTCAGATCGGAGTGAGTTATCGGTACGCAACTGCGATCGAGGGAGTGTCATTCGACTGCTCCGGACTCACCATGTGGGCATGGCGGCAAGCGGGAGTGGGTCTGCCTCACCAATCGAGGCGACAGTTCAACGCGTCTCCGCGAGTGCCGGTCGAGTACCTCGAACCCGGTGACCTCGTGTTCTTCTACCGCCCGATCACACACGTCGGCATCTATGTCGGCGGAGGCATGATGGTCGATGCTCCAGGAGTTGGTCGACCCGTGCGAATCTCACCGATATCGTGGAACAAGGTGGTCGGAGCCACACGCCCGGGGTGAGGGCGAGTCGATATCGGGGGAGAGTCGAGTGGCAGAAGTGGGTCATTCGGGGGATTCGGGCGCCGCACGGCCAAGTGTCGGAGGAATCGACGTCGAGCGCGTCTCGGATTGGCTCGAGAAATCGATCGACTCAGCCGTTGCTCCCTTCACCTACTCGCTGATCGCCGGCGGTCGATCGAATCTCACGTTCCGAGTGACCGGCTCCGACGGCGCGACCTTCGTTTTGCGGCGTCCTCCACTCGGTCATGTTCTCGCGACTGCGCACGACATGGCTCGTGAATATCGGATCATCTCGAGGGTCGGCACGACCGATGTGCCGGTGCCACCAGCTCTCGGACTGTGCGAGGACGTCGACGTCAACGGTGCTCCGTTCTACGTGATGGGTTACGTCGAGGGTGAGGTCCTCGACAGTGTCGACAAGGCCGAACGCCTCGATCCATCCCTTCGCCACACCGCTGCCCACCACTTGATTGACGTCCTCGCGGATCTTCACGCTGTCGACGTCGATGAAGTCGGACTGGGTGATCTGGCGCGGCGCGGCGGCTACATCGAGAGACAGTTGAAGAGATGGTCGACGCAGTGGGAGAACTCGAAGACGCGTGAATTGCGCGAGATCGACGAAGTCGTGCTGCGCCTCGGTGAGCGAATGCCCGAACAGCAAGGTGTCGTGATCGCCCACGGTGACTATCGGTTCGGAAACTGTCTGACGGATGTGTCCAACGGACGCATCGCTGCCGTTCTCGACTGGGAGCTGTGCACCCTCGGTGACCCACTCGCCGACCTCGGCTATCTCGGGGTGTATTGGAGCGATGGAACGACGGGCACATTGAGAGCCAACGACCCGACTCCTGCGGGAGGATTCCCTCTCTACCGCGAACTCGTCGACCGCTACGCACAGCGGACGGGTCGCGACGTGACAGGCGTCGACTATTACGTCGCATTTTCGTGTTGGCGACTCGCGGTGATCAGCGAGGGCGTATACGCGCGCTACGTGCATGGCGCAATGGGTGAACAGGACGGGGTCGACCTCACGTCCTTGAAGGTCGGCACCGAAGCCCTTGCCCAGCGGGCGCTTGCGGCGGTCGAAAAACTGTGACGGAGTGAGCAACTCGAGAGGATGACGGAGATGGCGGATCGAAGCCCGAACGGTCGAGCGTTGAACGACAGCGGAGCATTGAAGGAGTGGGAACGGAGCACGTTCTCGGCGGGAGCGATGACACACGATGTGTACCGGCGCGGGTCGGGACCCGGGATCATCGTCGTCCATGAGATCCCTGGAATCACACCTGCCGTCGAGCGCTTTGCCAACGAACTCGTGGACAGCGGATTCACCGTGGTGATGCCAGACCTCGTCGGAACTCCGGGAAGAGCGCCATCTGCCGCGTACCTCGCTTCGTCGATGATGCGTGTGTGCATCTCGCGTGAATTCACGACGATGGCCCTCGGCCGAACCTCGCCGATCATCTCTTGGCTCCGAGCACTCGGCCGAAGTCTCCACCTCGAGATCGGCGGATCGGGAATCGGTGCCATTGGCATGTGTTTCAGCGGAGGCTTCGCTCTCGGCATGATGGTCGACGATCACGTCATCGCGCCGGTTCTCAGCCAGCCGTCACTGCCGTTCAGTGTCGGCAAAGCTCGGGCCGACGATCTGAATCTGTCGCCTGACGACGAACGGGCGATGATCAGTCGCGCCGAGGACGGATGCCAGGTCCTCGGCTTGCGATTCACGGGCGACAAGCTCGTTGGCACCCGATTCGATCGGTTGCGGGAACTTCTGGGAGATTCGTTCATCGCCGTCGAGTTTCCGTCGGCGAAAGCCTCGGATCATTCGGTCCTGACCGAGCAAAGACAAGAAGATGGTGTCCGCCGTGTGATCGACTTCTTCGTCGAACGACTGTCATCACGCGCCGGCTGAGACGTCCAACCTGTATTCCGAGTGGTCCCACGACTCGATCGCCCGTGACGGAGATCGCGACGTCAGAAGATGTCGTACGAATTGTCCCTTTGCCGCTTTCGCATCATGACCGACAGATCGCCCGTGTCGATCGATGAACGACATCCTCAGGATCGTTGCGTCCGTCGACGGTGACCAGGCCCGCCGATGCTCGAGCGGAAGAAGATCGATCACTGTGCGTCCTTCGAGCCAGCGGTCGAGAATCGGTGACACGTGTGGCTGCCAGAAGGCGGCGAGCTTCTGTCGAGTGAGGTCCCCCACTTTCATGGGCAGGTCGAGTGCTGCACCAATCTTCAACTTGTAGTCCGGTATCGGATCTTCGAACCCGACGAGACCGAGGAGTCCAGAGAACACGACGATGCTCCGCCGGGCGCGATCCATGGCGGTGGGGGACAGCGTCGCGGGGTCGATGTGATCCCACACGACGCCGGTGTATCGCTGCCAGGCCGGCAGAGTTGCCGAACCGATGAGCGACGAGTTCACCTCGCGAACCCGTTGGAGATGAGCGCCACCGACACCGAGAATTGATTCCGTTCCGCCGCCGAGATCGGCGAGAGCATCCGTGACCAGAGTGCGAGCCTCGGAGAGTTGCCGACCGAACAGACCCGAAGAGGGCTTCCACGCCGGTTTCCCTCCACCCGGCGCCTTTCCCTCCGACGGAGGGAGAAGAATCGCCAGGGCTCCTCCTGATGCGGGGCGGGACGATGTCTTCGCGGATCGAGTCATGTCCTCATTGTGCTCGGGGCTACTGTGCTCACATGCGCATTCACATTGACGCCGACAAATGCCAGGGACACAACCGCTGTTATGCCCTCGCACCGGAACTGTTCGATGTCGATGATTACGGCAATGCCGTGGTCGTCGGCGATGGCTCAGTAGCCCCCGAACTCGAAGAGAAGGCTCGTCTGGCCGTGGCGAATTGCCCCGAATTCGCAATCACGATCAGCGAATGAGCGGGTCCATCTACGGTCCGGTCTCGGATTGGAGCACCGACTTCGATCACGCAGACCCGCAGTACAACCGACACGCTCACGAGATCTGGTCGGAGCTGAGGGGATCATGCCCGGTTGCCCACAGCGACCGATACGGAGGAACGTGGCTCCCCGTGACTCATGAACACGTGCGTGAGATCGCCTACGACACCGAGAACTTCACGAGTCGAGCCGTCGTCGTCAGCACCGTCATCCCCGAGGACCCAGCTCCGATCGGCGGTGCCCCTCCGATCACGAGTGATCCGCCTTTCCACCACGAAGCACGCAAACTTCTCCTCCCTCCGTTCGCACCCAAGAAGATCGAAGCTTGGGAAGAAGAGGTGCGAATCCTGTGTCGTGACCTTCTCGATGTCATGGCCAACGACGTTGCAGCAGGTCGCACGATCGATGCCGCCGTGCAGTATGCACAGAACATCCCGGTCAACGTCATTACGCGTATGCTCGGCTTTCCCCTCGAGGATCAGGATCTCTTCCGAGGTTTCGTCCACGACGTCCTCGAAGGCATCAACCTCGACCCGCAGGAACGTCAGGCCAATGGTGATCGCCTCGACGCCTACATCGCGAGCCAGATCGAGGATCACATCGCGAATCCTCGGGACGATCTCACGTCGTACCTGCTGAACGTCGAACTCATGGGTGAGAAATTGGCTCCGGCGCACGTGTCCGGCACCATCATTCTTCTCCTGCTCGCTGGAATCGATACGACGTGGAGCGCTATCGGATCGAGTCTGTGGCATCTCGCGACTCATCCTGACGATCTCCGTCGACTGCGCGAAGAGCCTGCCTTGATGTCGACTGCGATCGAAGAACTGCTGCGCTTCTATGCGCCGGTCACCATGGCTCGCCTCGTCGCGCAGGATCATGAGTTCCACGGATGCCCCATGAAGACGGACGAGTGGGTCCTTCTTCCATTCCCGGCGGCGAATCTCGATCCCCAGACGTTTCCGCGAGCGGACGAGGTCGTGCTCGACCGGGCCGAGAACCGCCATGCAGCGTTCGGCCTCGGCATCCATCGCTGTCTCGGATCGAACCTCGCCAGGCTCGAGTTGAGAGTGGCGATCGAAGAGTTCATCGCTCGCTTCCCCCGCTTCGAGTTGGCTCGAGGTCGAGAAGGTGTCGAGTGGAGCCTCGGCCAGATTCGCGGACCGCGTGTCTTGCCGATCAGCGTGCTCGAGGCCGTCTGACGTCATTGTCGTGACTTCCATGGAGGTACCGGATCCCTCGCCGGAATCGAGTCCGGTCACTCGAGCTGGGGTGAAGTGGAAGGAACAACTGGAGTCGTGGGCGATTCCCCAGCACATCCTCGATCAGGCCGAGGTCCCGCCGTGGGCACACGACCCGGCGACATTCGCCGTCGACGATTCGATCGATCCGCGCAGTCCGATCCACGAATTGGCACGCGACATGCTCCCCGCCGCTGGCGGCAGTGTTCTCGACGTCGGATGCGGAGGTGGTCGGTCGTCGATACCTCTCGTCCCGCGAGCATCGTCGATCGTGGCGATCGACGAGAGTCCTGTGATGCTCGCTCGCTTCGCCCAAGCGGCGGAAGAAGTCGGAGTCGCTCACACGGAGATCCAGGGACGCTTTCCTGATGTCGTTCGGTCTGCGGAGATGGCCGGCCGTCCAATGCAGCAACGTGATGTCGTCGTGTGTCATCACGTTCTGTTCAATGTGGCCGACCTCGAACCATTCATCGTGTCTCTGACTGCGATGGCGCGACTCGGAGTCGTCGTCGTCATCCCGCAGCGCCACCCGCTCAGTGCGTGGAATCCGGCGTGGAAGCATTTCTGGAATCTCGATCGACCGAATGGCCCGACATCCGATGATGCAGTCGAGGTGATCCGGGCCCTCGGGTTCGATCCGGAAGTCGTCGTCGTGCCGCGACCTCCATTGGCCCGCCAGGCCGACGATCCGAAGTCTCTTGCTGCATCTGCACGTCGTCGATTGTGCTTGCCGCAGGACACGGAGAAAGAAGTGGAACTGTGGCTCGCGGATCATCCACCCGAGTTCATGCGTGAGGTCGTCGTGCTGCGATGGCCCGGAGGTCTTTGAGGGCACCAGGCCGTTGGCTCTCGTAGATTCCGCGTCGCGGTGAAACTGCGTACGCGAAGATGCACACGATTCCTGCGGGTGCCAGGACCGAGGCACCGAACAGCTCGGCGGTCAGAAGTGTGCACGCAATCGGGGTGTTGGACGCGGCACCGAAGACGGCGGCGAACGCGGCAACGGCAACGAGCGTCGGACCGAGATCGAGTGGTGCGGACAAGACGGATCCGAGGGTGGCGCCGATGACGAACAAGGGAGTCACCTCTCCTCCGGGGATGCCGCTGCCGAGGGCGATCACGGTGAAGAGGATTTTGAGCGCGGGATCCCACCAGTCGGAGGTGATGCCTGCGAGGGCGTTGTCGGCGAGCGGGAGGGAAAGACCCAGGTAATCGTTGCCGACCAGCACCGCCAGTGCGATCGTGGCGACGGCACCGACGACCGGTCGCAGTGGAGCCCAGGAGATCACACGTCTGGTGGCCGACCGCACGGTGTGCAGGGATCCGATGAACAGTCGAGC
>JBDLRO010000217.1:0-7860 GCA_039800025.1 Actinomycetota bacterium
CTGAGTGGGCGATCGTGACGTCATCTGAGCTGCTGTTCCTGGTCCTTGCGGTGCTGTTCGCCGGATTCGTGCAGATCCTCGCGGGCTTCGGCTTCGCGCTGTTGTCGGTTCCGCTGATGGCGCTCGTCATACCGACTCAAGAGGCCGTGGTGATCTCGACCGTCCTTGGGCTTCTGAGCAGCGGAGTCCAAACAGTCAAGGGCATCCGCGATGCCGATTGGACGACGGTTCGCAGGGTGACGATTGCTGCCTTTGCCGGAATTCCTGTCGGGTTCGTCCTCTATGCGACCTTGTCGGCGGACACTTTGCGCCTTCTGTTGGGAATCGGCGTGCTGATCGCGGTCTTTCTCCTCATTCGCGGCATCGACTTCGTCGGTCGAGGTCCCGTCATCGAATGGACTGCAGGATTCGTCAGTGGAGCACTCGCTTCATCGCTGTCGACGAACGGACCGCCGCTTGTCTTCGCTCTTCAAGGTCGCCGCCTTCCGATCGCCGTCTTTCGCTCGACGATCAACGCGATCTTCGTCATCTCCGGCGCGGCGACAGCCGTCGTCTTCGCAATTGCAGGCGACTTCGACGAGCGCGTCGGCATCGGCATCGCAGTGGCGCTGCCGGCTCTCGTCATCGGAGTCCTCGCGGGTTTCCGGGCTCGTCCGTTCTTCGACGACGAGAGAGCGCGTCGCCTGGTGCTCGGTCTGCTCGCGCTCGCCGGTGTGTCGGCTCTCGTTGGAGCAGTGCTCTGATCAGCCGAAAATGGTCAGCCACTGCTCCTTGTTCATCGGTTTCAAGACGAAGTTGTGGCTGCGAACGCTCTCGAGCGACTCGCATGCCGGCTGAGAATAGCGATGACCGGGGTAGACGACGGTGGCATCGGGGAGTCTCGTCAGCATCGTCAAACTGTCGTACATCTGAGTCGGGTCGCTTCCGGGAAGGTCGGTGCGGCCGCATCCGTCGAGAAAGAGTGTGTCTCCTGAGACCAGGCATCCGTCGACGAGAAAGCACTGGGAGCCCGGTGTGTGACCGGGTGTATGAACGAGAGTCACATCGATCGCGCCGACGGAGACGATGTCGCCGGCTTCGTGTCCGATGAGATGGTCCGCAGAGACACCCGTCGTTCGCTCCACCCATGGAAGTTCGGCTCGGTTGACGTGGATCGGAACGGAACACGTTTCGAGGAGACGCGAGATCCCCTCGATGCGCATCCCCATCATGGAGCCGCCGACATGGTCGGGGTGATAGTGGGTTGCGAGAACCCCGTCGACGGTCATTCCGTCGTCAGAAGCGATGGCGACGAGTTCATCGACGGCGTACGCAGGATCGACGAGGAGACACTTTCCGGTTTCGCGATCCCCGATGACGTACACGAAGTTGACCATTTGCCCGGCCACGGGATCGCCGACGGCGAAGTCGTACCCAGAAAGAAGTTGGCGGAAATACAGTCGGTCGTCCACGGACCCAGGATAGAACCGTCGTGCAACCTGCTTCGGGAGCGGTCGAGATGAAATCGGTACGCTGATCGAGTGAGCAGACGCGGGGACGATCCGATTGGGGCCGAGACAGGAGTCCTGACCGGACTCGTCGCCGGTCAGCGGATTCCCTATGGCGGAGATCGTTGGACCGAGGTGTCCGCCGACATCGCGTCCGCCTTTCGACTGGGTGACCGGATCGTCGTCGTGCAGACCACGGGCGATGTCCTGCACATCCCTGCAGAGGTGTCCCGAATCACCGATGCCGCGGTCGAGAGCGCTCGCAGGGGATTCTCCGAGTTGGCTGACGTCTCGGCCGAGCAGATTTCGTCCTTCTATTCGTCGTTCGCCGATCGGCTGTCCGACGACGCGATTTTCGAGCCGATCGCACAGGCGAACGCGGCCGACGTCGACGATGCCCGCGCGCGGAGCCGGGCGACGAATCGTCTCGTTCTCGATCCGAAAATGCGCCGATCGATGGTCGAAGCCCTTCACATGTGGCGGAATCTGCCCGACGCTCGCGACGTACCGGTCGACTCCATCGCGCACAGTGGATGGAGCGTGACCGAGATGAAGGCGCCTCTCGGTGTCATCGCATTCGTTTTCGAAGGGCGACCCAATGTCTTCGCAGACGCGACTGGAGTTCTGCGTTCGGGTAACTCGGCCGTGTTTCGAATCGGAAGCGATGCACTCGGTACTGCCCGGGCAATGATGCATCATGCGGTTGCTCCGGCGCTCGCAGCGGCATCGCTGCCGAGTGGCGCCGTCGTTCTCCTCGACTCTCCCGAGAGATCAGCCGGTCATTCGCTGTTCTCGAACAGGGGTATTGCACTCGCTGTGGCACGCGGCAGCGGGTCGGCCGTGGCTCAACTCGGTGCGGTTGCTCGTCAGTCGGGGATTCCGGTCAGTCTGCACGGCACCGGGGGAGCATGGATCATCGTCTCGTCGTCTGCGGACGAGGAGCGCATTGCTGGATGTGTCGAAGCGTCGCTCGATCGCAAGGTGTGCAACACCGTGAACGTGGTGTGCGTCGAAAGGTCATCGGCGAAGTCCCTCGATGCGATACTTGGGGGTCTCGATTCTGCGGCGCAGCGGTTGGGGAGTCGAGTGCGGCTCCATGTCTTCGGACATGATGGGGACGTCGAGAGGGTTCGCGCGAAGGCCCCCGGCAGATCGATCGATGTCGAAGTCGAGACGGACGCGAGCATGTTGGCGGTCGAGTGGGAATGGGACGATGTTCCAGAGGTCTCGTTGTTGTTCGTCGATGACATCGACGAAGCGATCGATGCGTTCAACTCCTACAGTCCGCTCTTCGTGATCTCGATAGTGAGCGCCGATCGTTCCGATCTCGACCGGGTCTACGGACGGGCCAATGCGCCATTCGTCGGTGATGGATTCACGCGTTGGGTGGACGGCCAGTATGCGCTGTCCCGCCCTGAACTAGGACTGTCGAATTGGCAGGACGGTCGACTTTTCGCCCGGGGCGGCATTCTGTCGGGAGACGGTGTGTTCAGTATTCGGTACCTGGCAAACCACGAGCGTTCCGACCAGCGTCGCTGATTCGTCAACGCCCGGACACGCGCCGGACCAGCGAATCGATTCGGCGTGCGGTTCGACCATGGCTACTTTCGCGGTTGTCTGCGAGTGCGGCGAGACGTGCCATGCCATTGACGGCGAACCAGCGGATGGGTTCTGGTTCCCATCGCGGGGAACGATGGTTCACCCAGGGAAGAACTGTGAGATCCGAGGCGCGCTCGAGAACGAGGTCCGCGAGAGTTCGTCCCGACAAATTTGCCGTGGCGACGCCATCTCCGACGTAGCCGCCAGCAGATCCGAGCCCCGATCGGGGATCGAATCGAATCGAACACGACCAATCGCGGGGAGCTGCAAGGGGTCCACCCCAGTGGTGCGTGACGTTCGCGCCGAGAGTCTGGGGAAGGAGATCGTGGAGGGCATCGACGAGATGACGTGCGACGCGTGCATCGGTGTCGAATTCGGGTCTGATGCGCGAGCCGAAATGGTACGGAGCTCCCCGTCCGCCGAATGCGATTCGACCATCTGCGGTGCGTTGTCCGTAGACGAGGATGCGACGGCCGTCCGTGAACGATGGTCGATCCTCGAGGCCGATGTCGTCCCACAGATCGTCACTGAGCGGTTCCGTCGCGATCATCAAGGAGTACAGCGGCACAACTGCGCGCTTCTCGCCGGACAACGTCGGTGTGAACGCTTCGGTTGCCCTGATGATTCGTGGAGCATGAAGATCTCCGCGATCCGTCACGACTCGTCCCGACTCGATTCGGAGCGCCGACACTCCTTCCAGAATCCGGCAGCCGAGCGATCGAACGACTTCGGCGAGACCGCGCGCGAGTCGACCGGGATTCAGAACAGCTGATTCGGTCTCGAGAACCGCTGCCGTGACTGCGCGCGCAGAGATCCGGCTGTGGAGTTCGTGACCGCCGATGATCCGGATCTCCGATTCGGGAACCCCAAGTTCTCGCATCGAGCGGACGTGGTCCTCTGCTCGCATCATTTGCGGACGATTGCGGACCAAGTCGAGTGAGCCGCCCTTGGCGAAACCGCAGTCGAGATTCCGCTCTTCGACCTGGCGCGCAACTTCGTCGACGGTGTTCACCATTGCTCGACGCGCAGCGACAGCTGTGTCTCGTCCGTGAAGACGTGCGATCTTGTCGAGGGACATCGGCAACAGCGGTGAGCACCAGCCGCCGTTGCGACCACTTGCACCGAACCCGATTCGCTGTGCTTCCACGATGGTCACATCGAGGTGCGGGTCGGCGAGCAGAAGGTAGAAGGCCGTCCACAGTCCGGTGAATCCAGCGCCCACGATCAAGACATCGCACTTCAACCCACCGAGGTCGATCTCGTGCGCCACCGCATCTGAGTCGATCGGAACGTCGTCGTTCCACAGGCACGAGTGTCGAGGGTGTGAGGAGCTCATGATCGGCTTTCAGTCCTCGCCGGGGTCGTCATCGCCGAGAACGAGATTGTCGATCAGTCGGACGCCGCCAACCACTGCGGCGACGAGAAGAACATCGTCGGGGCCGGCTTCTTCGACTGGTTCGAGATCGTATGGATCGACGATGTGCACATAGTCCACCGTGACGAGTTGGGTCGCCCCAATGTGGCCGGCCACCAGATAGAGGAGCACATCGGGATTCGTCGTTCCGGTGCGGAAGGCCGCTCGCGCCGCGAACAGTCCTTTGGAGAGTTGTGCGGCGGCGCGCCGTGCCTCGGTGTCGAGCCGGACGTTGCGACTCGACATGGCGAGACCATCGTTCTCGCGTACGGTTGGCGCAACGACGATGCGAACACGAAAGCCCAGATCCAGCGCCATTCGGCGTATGACGGCAACTTGCTGGAAGTCCTTGGCTCCGAAGACGGCAACGTCCGGATCGACCGTGTTGAAGAGTTTGGCGACGACGGTGGCGACACCGTCGAAATGTCCAGGGCGAGACGCTCCTTCGAGGATCGATGACAGCCGATCGACGTGAACGCTGGTGGCGAAACCATTCGGATACATCTCGGCGGCGTTGGGACGGTACAGGACCTGAACTCCCCGCTGGCGACACATCTCCTCGTCCGCATGCCGGGTTTCGGGGTAGCGGTCGAAGTCCTCGGCGTTGTCGAATTGGAGGGGATTGACGAAAGCGCTGACGATGACGATGTCGGCATGGCGGTGTGCAAGGTCGATCAATGAGAGATGTCCGCGATGCAGCGCTCCCATCGTCGGAACGAAGCCGACGGTGTCTCCCTCCATCCGCTTCGAGGAAACGAAATCTCGCAAGGCCTCAGACGAGGTGATCACGTCCACAATTGCTCGATTCGAAGAGCCGTCAGTGGAAGGAGTGTTGTTCGTCCGGCCAGGATCCGTCGCGCACCTCTGCAACATACGACGCGGTGGCATCGACAGCGGGTGACCGCAAGTCCGTGTACTGCTTGACGAAGCGATACTTCGAATCACTGAGTCCAAGGACGTCGTGGAGCACGAGAACCTGACCATCGCAGAAGCGACCCGCTCCAATGCCGATTGTCGGGATGCTGACTTTGTCCGTGATCTCCGAGGCGAGTTCCGCCGGCACTCCTTCGATGACGACGGCACATGCTCCTGCCTGTTCGACGGCGTGTGCATCTTCGAGAATGCGCTCGCGGCCTCCAGCTTCGAAACCCTCCTGGCGACCCTGGATGCGAAAGCCGCCCATGCGGTGATAACTCTGCGGAGTGAGTCCGATGTGGGCAACCACCGGAATGTCGACGCGCGTGATCGCTGCGATGGCAGGAGCCATCGACGTTCCACCTTCGAGCTTGACGCACTCCGCTCCGGCCTTCATCAAAATGATCGAGGACTGAACGGCTTGCTCGGGACTCACTTGGTAGGAGCCGAATGGCAGATCGCCGACAACGAGGGCTTTCGTATTCGCGCGAGCGACGCTGCGAACGTGGTACGCCATCTCGTCCAGCTCGACGGGAATGGTGTTCGACGTGCCTTGAACGACCATCCCGACCGAATCTCCGACGAGGATCATGTCCACTCCGGCTTCATCCACGATGCGTGCGAAAGTCACGTCGTACGCAGTGATCATCGCAATGCGACGACCCTCAGCCTTCCATTTGGCAAGGTCAGGGACGGTCACCTTCTTGCGCGCTGGGGTGTCGGCGCCATTCAAGTTCTGAGGTCGAGCAGTCATGAAAACCTCGAAGGGGCGAGCGCCGCAGAGCGGACGAGATCAACTGAATCCGGGTCGTCGAGTACAGCCTCGACAAGTCAGAACCTAGCCAGGTTGATCAAGAATCCCCTCAGGTGCGTGGGGGAATTGTGTGATTTCGGGCATTGTGCGCGGGCACATGTGACCCGCTCGTACCGGTCGGTAATGTCGCCCCGTGGATGATCGACCGGCAATGGACGCACCGTCGATGTCGCGATGGCGTGCGTGGCGCAATCGCCGCTTGTCGGGCTTGGTTCATCGCTGGTGGTCGATCGCAGTCGAGGCAGGGGCCATTGGACCGGGAACTCGCCTCGGGCGATCTTTTGGCGCATTCGGACAGCACAGCGTCATTTGCTTCCCCCCGAACACCATTTTCAACGAGCGGTACATCCACATCGGGCGCAACACGATGATCGGACCGCACTGCACCTTGTCGGCGGGAATGATCCCGGGTCAGGTCTGTATCACCGATCGTGTCGTCGAAATCGGAGACAGATGTCTGATCGGCAAGGGGAGTGGGATCGTCGGACATTTCTCGATTCGCATCGGAGACGATGTGTGGACCGGGCACGACGTGTACATCACCGATCAGAATCATGGATACGAGAACGTGGAGCAACCGATCTCGGTTCAGACGATGCCAGAGCGCGAAGTCTCGATCGGTTCGGGATCGTGGATCGGCCACGGTTCGGTCGTTCTGCCAGGTGCGCGAATCGGCGAACATGTGGTCATCGGAGCGAACAGCGTGGTCACGGGGGAGATTCCGTCCTACTCGGTCGCGGTCGGAGCACCTGCGCGGGTGATCAAGCAGTATCGCGGGGACGCTTGGGTCGATGTGACGTGATCGTCAGACGGCGAGGTCGGTCGGAGCCGAACACGGCTTCATCCGGTTGGCAACTGTGAAGTCGTTGATGTACTCCGAAATGGGCGAGCCCTCGACCATGGACTCGGCGAAGGGCGGATTCTCTCCGGAGCGAAGGACGTCGGTGTAGATGCGTCGGTCCTCGATCCACTGTCGGTAGTAGTCGGCCCACGAATCGATGAGGGCGACATCAGTGGCACTCACCGGCGTCTCAGTCGTCACGTCGGCGACCATCCGTTCGATGATGTCGGTTGCTCGGTCGATGAGTTCGGCACGCTGTGCGAGCGCACCCTCGCCGACTTCATCGATGCGGCGCAGATCCGACAGCTGGTCTCGCTCGACGTTCGCTGCACGGCAGATCTGTTCTGCGCGAACAGTCCACGCTTCATCATCGATCTTGGCAACGGATTGCTTCGTCTGAGGAAAGAAGAGCGCCCAGACCCAGAAGGCAGCAATGCCGAGAGAGATGACTCCGAGAAGCACACGAATCGCAACCGTCCGTACCGGACGTGAATCAGCCGGACGTGATTCTGCGGTCATGTGCGAGCAGATTTCTGGTTCGCGGGGCGGTAGCAGGCCAGCAATTGCAGAATCGCCGCCCCGACTCCGATTCCGAGCGAGAGGGCAAAAGGAGTCCAGCCATTCGGCACGAAGTCGATCACGTTGTCGACGGACCATTCACCCGGCCCAATCGTTCCGACGGCGAGAGCTCCGACGGCAATCGTGGCGCAGTACTCCCATCCCTGTCCGGGGTGGAACACGAAGAAGCCCACTTTCCAATGAGCGACGACGATTGCGACGATCATGATTC
>JBDLRO010000218.1:0-10629 GCA_039800025.1 Actinomycetota bacterium
ATCGAGCGCACTCGTGGGCTGTTCCCCGCAACATACGCGATCGAGCGAATGAGTCGATCATTTGGATAACGACGGACCAAGCGATTGAGAAACTCCAGCGGGCTTGTGTTTGGGTGTACCATCTTTCCGAAATGGTAATTCAATTTGATAGCTTGACGAACTAGTAAATGAGGCTGCAGTACTCGATACACGTTCTCGGCGCTGCCTCCGCAATGTGTGCGCACCGAATCGCATCGGTTCGGAGGGGTTGCGATCAAAGCATTGGTCACCGGTGCAGCGGATGTTGTTGGTAGCACTTTGTGCGAAAGGCTTTTCCGATGGATGGAATGTTCGCGGAGACGACCTCTAGCCCCGATACCCGACTTCGCTCAAATCCCGGAATGTGATCGGGCTAGTTTCTTCGGTGTCTTTTGAGATGGTTGAGAGATCTGTAGGTCTGCGATCTCGAACCATTGTTCGAAGGTGTTGGCACGGCCTTCCATCTTGCTGGTCAACCTGGCGTACGTCTCACTTGATCCGATGATTTTGCGACCTACCTTCAGTTGAGTGAAACCACGGTGAACGTTCTTATCGACGTCGTGGGGACAGCCGTTGGCGCTCAACTCGATGTTCGCAATGAGAACGCGCAGCCGGGTGATGGGCGTCGAACGGGAGCGGATACGTCACGCGCTCATCCCCTCTCGGGATGGTGCCCCTCAGTTTTTGTCGAAGAAGGCGTGACGCGCCAAGTCGAATGGCGCACGTACCATCGTCGGTGTTGGAGCTGTGGGTTGTCAACGCCGAGAAGCAGATAGGCGCTCTCGCGTATCCAAGATCACTCGATCTTCGACCTGGTTGAGAAGCGTCTCCCGTTGAAGACTCCTCTCGAGGTTGATTTCTTCTCGCTTCGAGGTCCTGACGGCACCTCTCAGGACCTTGACAGTGAGTTCCTCGACAGACCTCGACCAGTAATGATTGATTCGCAGAATGTCACAGGTGAATGGAGTGCCGGCTGGTGACCGCGGATGGGGCTTGCCGAGTGTTTCAGTGACAGTTGATCCCCATTTCAAAATGTACGGCAGATGGACTCCCATTTCGATCACGGCTCGAGGATCGACAATGCTCTTGCCATCCCGAGCGCACCCCGTGACGTACTCGCTGCGGGGTCCGATCTTCCCGTGAACGAAGTCGTCACTGATCGAAGCGTCCAACCCCATCGATTTCGTATAACTGTCGACGGTTCCACCTTGTGGCGCATGCACATGTCCCCCGGAACCGAAAAGGATCCAGTGGACGAAGACGGCGGGCACGGTCGAGTATCGCTCCATCGCTTCAGGAAGCGGGACTGCTTCAGGGCTAAAGAGGAATTCATCGAGGTCGATGAAGGCGATCCAGCGGCAGCGAGCAGCTCCGTGGCGGAGGCAGTGGTTGTAGATCGCTTTCTGTTCGCGGCTCTTCGATGGCCGCAAGGTCACCTGTCCCTTGTCGATCCACGGTTGCAACACCGTCATGAACCCATCGGTGCTGTGGTCGTTGTAGAGAAAGAAGTGTTCCACGCCCATCAGCCTGTGGAACTCGAGCCACTCTTCCAGGTGGCGCGACTCGTCCTTGAAGACAGCGCACACGCCGAAAGCCCACCTCTGGCGTGTGGTCAACCTGAAGCACGCCAGTTGTGCAGTGAGAAGGATTCGCTTTGCGGCGCTCAACATTCGACGATTGAGAGGTTTGTTCCGTCTCGGTTCAGTCATCGATCAGCCATTTCAAGAGTGGACGAATTCGCCCAAAACGCCAGGCGTACCATAGCGTCGCATGACGTGCAGGGAGATATCGCTTTGCTTCGACGTCGGGAACAACGTCTCGAAGGTGAGCGAGTGCTCGCCAGTCACGCTTCACTGTTCCCACGACGACGCGACCGCGTGAAATCGACGCTGGCTCATTCATGAGGTCATGAATTCTCTCCCGTAGCAAGGGATGTCGATGAAGCGAGTCGAGCCCGGACATTCCGAAGGATCGGGCACCGAGGTCGAGTGCGGCGATCGCCGAGATCAAGCCGCCGGCACTTGCGCCAATCGTGCACAGATTCCCGCGCAATTCCTCCGGGATCACTGCGCGGATGGCCCGAGGAAGCGACGTTGCATCTTCACTGAGTGACCGAACACCCTGGGCATAGTGGCGCCGTGAGGGATCGTTCACGAGCACGATTGCGCTGATCGACTCCGGAACGTTGGCGAGGATGCAACTGATCGGAAGGTTCAATCGCGCCGACAATGCTGCGAAGCCAATCATCGTCGTGCCCGAGCCGCGTGAACCATCCGCGCGATACAACGTCACCGACTCGTGCAGCACGCTCCTGGACCAAATTGTGTCATCGTACGAGTTCGACCCCTTCAGAATTTCCTGACCTGGGTGACGCCAACGAATCAAGGGTGATTTTTCGTCGAGTCGCAGCGGATTCGTCATTTCGACCTCACGAACGACAGCGTCGATTTCGTGACCACACAGGTGGGTCAATGCGAGTTGCTGGAGAGAATCGTTGCGTAGGTCGTCTTTCGCGTCGACGATCTGGCGGACGAAATCCTCGACCTGAAGACGGTTGTCCCATATGGGCAAAATCGGTTCTGTCGAGAGACGCGGTGTCGGAGAGCCGGATGTGCGTAGTGAGTCGACAGTTGCTGCCATGTCGCGAATCGTCGAAGTGCGCAAGAGCGATTGTGAGTGGCCACTGATCGAAAAACGAATCTCGACTTCGGCGACTACACGCAGCGCGGATAGCGAGTCACCTCCGGCAACGGTGAATGGAACTGTGGGAGACAGTTTCTCTGCATCGAGTTCGTCACTCCAGATCTGTGCAATCAGGGCCTCTGTCGAAGTTCGAAATGCTGCGGAACGCTCGAACGTCGATGCTGTTGCGCGAGCCGCCAGTGAAAGCCGATCGATCTTGCCGACTTCGTTGCGGGGCAATTCTTGGAGGATCTCGACCTGAGCGGGAACTTTGTGCGGTGCGAGGTTGTCCTTGGCAAACGCCAGGAGGTCAGAGGTGGTGAGCGCGGTATCGGTACTCACGGCGGCGCCGACGATGTGTCCGAGACGCTTGTGGGGGAGAGCGAAGACCGCAGCATCGGCGACACGAGGGTGGCGTCTCAAGACATCTTCGACCTCGGAAGGATTGATCTTTTCACCACCCCGGTTGATCATGTTCTTCTCCCGGCCGATGACGAACAACTCTCCGTTCGCGTCCAAGCGGCCGAGATCACCTGTGCGATACCAACCGTCGACGAGGTGCGAACCATCATCGGCTGCGTCGGTTTCATAGCCGGCGAAGACATTGGGGCCGCGCAACAGGATTGCACCGTCGATTCCTGGTTCGACGGGTATTCCTGCATCGTCCACGATGCGGATGATCGTTCCCTGTGATCGACCGGACGAACCCTGGACGCGCCGGGCGCTGTCGAGGGGAGTCGACGTGATGAGAGGGGATGCCTCGGTCATGCCGTAGGTGTGAACGAGTGGACATGCAAAAGCTGCCTCTGCCTGCTCCCAGAGCGACGGGGTGATGGGAGCAGCCACACATCGTATGAATCGAAGAGAGTTGGGAGAGAGAGGATCGGATCGGCGTTCGCTGTCGCGCAACGTTTCATCGAGAGTCGTCGGCACGAATTGAGTCCACGTCGGCTTGCAGGACCGCAGGAGAGACCAGAAGGTCTCGAGGGAGAAACTTCCGCCATTGATGATGGCGCCTCCAGCTGCGAGGGGTGCGAGCAGAAGGTCGACCAGCCCTCCGATGTGGTGTTGAGCCCAGAGCACCAAGCACCGATCTCGTGGTGAGAGGTCGAGGGAGCGACCAACTTGTTCGGCTCCGGTCATGAGATTCCGGTGCGTCAATGGAACGACTTTCGGTGTGCTGGTGCTTCCTGACGTGAGGAGCACCGCAGCGATGTCACCTTCGCGAACCATGTCGACGTCCTTGGAAGTCGACATGGAAGAAGCGCCGTTGCCAAAAGCAAGAATCGATTGCGGGGAAGACAGAGTGATTCCCTCGTTGCGACACATCGTTGCCAGGGAATCGGTTGGAGTTTCAGTGATCAGCCAGCGAGTCCTCGTCAGTGCCAGATAGCGGCGAACTTCATCGACCGACAGATGTGGGCTGAGTGGTACCACGGCGTGTTGCCACATGATCGCGAGAAGCCAGTGGGACAGTTCCGTTCCGCTGTCCATGATGAGGGCAACCCGTGACCGCACCGGGATGATGGACGCGAGCAATCGAGACCGTGAATGAGTGGAGTCGATGAGAGCGCCGAAGGAGGATCGCGCACCGGTGACTCCGTCCTCGATTGCCACAGCGTCGGGAGTTCTCTCGGCAATTCCGGAGAGAACGTGCGGAATCGTCACACGACTGGACACGACCGACTCAGACCTTGCGCAGGAATCCCTGGGACTTCAAGAAGTCGATGACTCGTTGTTCCTCGAGAACGTTGGCGTCGAGGTGGTGGCGCACTCGCTCACGTTCGTCGTCGGTCAGCGCGGAACCGGTGGCGACCGCTGCCAGATAATCGACATCGAAGTAGCGCAACGCGTGCGAGAGCACGAAGATCTCGTTCATGAGGTCGAGAGTTCCCGCCGGTGACGTGATGTCGCAGATGTTGTCCGAGCCAATGCGGACTGGGATTCCTGCAGCGCTGAAATCGAGGACGCGCGCAATGGAGTTCCGAGTCGGTCCGCTGATTGCTCGAACCTGCCGCATGCTGATCGCGGCCGATGGGCACACGAGGACGCCGACTCGGTGGTGGACCATCCGCTCGACGAGATGCTGGAATCGGACGTCGTCATAGGCAGATGGGGAAATCGCATGGATGAACCACACTTGGGCGTCACGCAGATCGTGTTCGATGTCGTCGAGGACGTCGAGAACTCTTTCGCTGGCGTCTTCGCACTGATGGTTCGCCTGATCGACGTGGATGTGGACTTCTTTGCCAGTGCGAGCCGCCAGCTCGACCACCATGCGAACACTTCGATCGAACCCGACGTGATCCGGATAGCGAGTCGTGTCATCGCGTTCGGGAAGAGCGGCGATGAAATCTGCTGACTCGGCCGCACCGAGAAGGAGATCCCACCGTGACGGCTCGTCATCACGGAAGCCGAGAGGGTTGTACGCCCCGACGCGAACGTCGAGCCGGTCGGCGAATGTTGATTTGAGATCGAGAAATGCCTGAAGAGCTGTGAGACCGAGGCCGTCTTCGGTCACGTCCACCGTGGTGTCGATGCGCGTCGTTCCGATGCGTGCCATGGCATCGAGAAATTCGCCGATCCGGGATGTGAGTGCTTCCGATGTGTAGAGGGCCGAGTCGTGGACGACGCTCATCAGCCCGTGCTTGGCCTGGAGGGAAATCGCAGATGTCGTGGACACTGCTTGGCGGCGAAGGTATGCCTCGACGAAACTCAATGTGCCGGACCGGTCGAGGTGAAGGTGGGCGTTGAACAGGCCACCCCGGGATTCGATTTTCGCCCGCAGCGCAGCATGGAAACCTGTTTCCGCAGTCAGACGAAAGGTGACACCGGTTTCCGGGTCGGACTCCATCTGCTGCGCATTGGACACACAGTTAAACTAGACCGATAGGTACGTTAATTCGGGAAAAATGCTGCCCAATCGGGCACATTTTCCCATGGAGGAGACCGTTGACCGTGAGGAACGGCGCATCGTGAGGCAGGGCCTTGTCGCCCAGTTGCCGTTCGTGTTCATCGTGGGTTTGAACAAGAAAGCGACGACGTCGCTGCACCATTGTTTCAGAGATCACGAGAGGCCGAGTGTCCACTACGACGGTGGCCGTCTCGCCGAGACGTTGTTGCGGAACGTCATTCGGGGTCGACGGATTTTTGAAGGGCTACGAAAACCGTTTTCGGGTGTTCGAGAACTGGTGGTCAACACCCCCGAACTCCGGTTCGAAGCCAATGCTTTGTTCCCGGCTCTCGACCGGGTCTACCCGGGTTCCTCGCAGCGACCGCGATTCGGCGAATCACGTGGTGTTCGCGAGTCTCTCGTCAGCGGTGAGATTGCTTCGGATCGTGCACGAGAGGCGAAGCGAGAGTCAGTGTCGGCCGCGACGTGTTGTCGATGTCCAACGGGTGGGGCAACTCCTCGCAGAATCCGATGACGTTTGCCCGATCCTTGCGGAGAAGCGTCATCTCCATGACGCGGGGGAGTGTGGCGCCATGACGTGTGACCGAACCGCAGCAATTGTTGGGATGGAGATGCACGCAGACGAACTCGTCGAGGAGACGTCGTAGAACAGGTGCCCGAAGCGAGAAGAACCGCTGGTGGAGGAGCGAGTCGACGTCGTGAAGTTCGACGACGATGATGCGGAATTGCCGCAGTTTCTCGACGGAGATGTTGGCGAGTGCCAGCCACTCCGCGCCTTCGATGTCCATCTGCAAGATGAGATCACCCGACTCGCTCGGCCATGCCGTCGACATCCAGGTATCCATTGTCATCACTGCATCGGTGTCGACGATGCCGATGTGCTTGGCGATGAACTCGAACGATGTGTTGTCGACTGCTGGAGCTGTCACGGAACCGTCGGCCAAAAACACGCGCATTCCTCGACGGGCGCAATCTTCTTCGAAGGAAGAAATCACGCCGACGCCAGGGGAGAAGCAAGCTGTGATCCCGTCCAAGTCGACTGGAACGAGGTAACCGCCGTCACCGAGGGGTCCAAGGCGAACCAGTGGGAACTGTGTTCGTACTGGGCGAAGTGCATGAAGAAGTTCGTCGCGGTCGGCTTGGTTGCTCGGCCGCAGGCGTATCAAGCCGAATCGAAGCATCAGAGCATCGAGTGCACGACGGAGAGGTTCGGTGATCGATCTGATCAGGAGTCGCTTGATGCGCCTCAGATGCTGCCGTGGGAGGAAGGTCATGACGTTTCGCAGCGGCGGGCGAGAGTACGCAACTGCTTGCGCACCATGAAGCCGTCACCAGGTCCGAGGAGGAACCGATCGAACACTGCTCCACCGGGGGCATTCGTCCGAGATCGCATACGCGTGACGAGCCGAGTACCAGCTGGGTGGTCGCGCAGTTCATACGCGAGCGTGAACGAGATTCGCTTCGACACGCGACCGCCGGGTCTCACGCGCAGGACGAATGAACGAGGTTTCTCGACGATCGCTGCTTCGAAGTCGATCGGTCCTCCGGGCACCCTCGACCCACTTTCCGCGAACTGCCATTCGGGATGAATGGTTGTCGCGCTCTTTCGACCGAGATTGTCGATCCAGTCGTAGCTGTACCAGCCAGCTTGTCCATATCCCATCTGGCGAATCCACGGGAAGACTTCGTGCGGCGGGGCCGCGATCGTGATGCAGCGAGTCACGCTCACATGTGCGTTGACGCAGATCTCGTCACCGACGACCGGCCCCGAAGTCTCATCTGGTGTGGCTCCCCAATTGTGCGAGAACATATCCTCGATCTTTGTCGATTCGTGCGAGTTCGGAAGCATTCGCCGTCGACGATGACGGGCTGCTCATCCGCTGGTCCTGGGGAAGTGTACAAAAGGGCACTCATCCACGCAGGGTCGATGCGCTTCGGTCCAACGGCCCCGGCGGCGACAGGTCCGCGGGTGCTCGATGGACATGGCCGTCTTGAGTGATCAGGCGTAACGATTGAACACATTCGAGCCGTGGCGAGTCGATCGTCGTGCCGCCTGTGGGTACACAACGTGCCCAGACCACTACGCTCGAATCGATGTCCGTGAGTGCTCTGGAGTTTCCGTGAAAAAGGCGAAGCTGCTGCAGTCGTCTCGGTCGGACAGGTCACGTCTGTGGGCGCTCGCTCGGCCGTATCGATGGCGCATCCTGCAATTGTCGGTGGCTTCGTTCGTCTCGGGCGCTGTCGAGGCGGCATTTTTGGTCGTGGTGACCCGTACGGCGGTTGCCATCACGAACGGTCGTATCCGAGTTGGCTTGACCGGAGCGATCTTCACTCCGGTGTCCATGGCTCTTACAGTTGCGGCGGTACTGATCGCAGGGCGGCTTTTGGTCACCGTCCTGACATCGGTGATTTCGACGAGTCTCACCGAGGATGCCGCCACCGATCTCCGCGGAGATCTCGCAAGCTCCTTCCTCGAGTCGAACTGGGCGACGCAGCAAAATGAGCCCGCAGGTCGATTGATGCAGCTCATGACGAGCTTCGTTCAGCAGGCTGTGTCGGCCATCAGTTCCATGACAGCCACGATCAACATCTTCCTCAATCTCTTGGCAATGGTGATGATTGCCGTCTTCGTCGACCCCATAGCGTCTCTGGTGATCTTGGTGGCTCTGTTCACTCTTGCGTCGCTGCTCGCGCCCGTTCGAACGAAGATCAAGCAGAGATCGAAGATTGCGGCTCAGACTCAGAAGTCGTACGCAGAAGTTGTGAGCGAGCTCGGCCTGATGGGTCTCGAGATGCAGACGTTCGGCAGGAATCAGGCGTTCAATCGGCTGATTCAGGACCTCTCGGTGAAAGTGGGCCGTACGGGAAAGCGAGTCAGTCTGCTCCGCAGCATCATGCCGCACCTCTTCTTGACGTTGGCTTTTTCTGCGATCGTTCTCAGTCTGATCGTTGCGACATCCGTTGGCGTTGGTGAATTGTCGTCGGTCGGGGCCATCATGCTCGTCATGTTGAGATCGTTGTCGTACGGACAACAACTCCAGTCAGCGTCGGGATCCCTTGCCGCGGCGATGCCCTTCCTCGAAGACCTCGAAGAGACCAGAGATCGCTATCGATCGGCCGCAGCGACGCGGGGTCAAGTCTCGATCGACGACCCGGGAACGATCGAAGTTTTCGAAGTGAGCTTTTCCTACTCCGAGTCCCGCCCTGCGCTGTCCGACGTGACTCTGACGATCGACGCTGGTGAAATCGTCGGCATCATCGGACCGTCGGGTTCGGGTAAGTCAACGTTCGTCCAACTCCTTCTCGGTTTGCGTGAGCCGTCAGAGGGCGAGATTCGTGTCGGCGGTGTCGCATTGAGAGATGTCGAACGTGACTCGTGGACCGCGCTGACATCGTTCGTCCCTCAGGACCCTCATCTCTTCACGGGCACGGTTGCGGACAACATTCGGTTCTACCGTGACGAATTCGACATCGATTCACTTCGAGACGCTGCGCGACAGGCGAATGTGTTGGCTGACATCGAGGCGCTACCCGAAGGTTTCGACACCCATATCGGACAGCGAGGAGTGCAGCTCTCGGGTGGTCAGCGTCAGCGTCTCTCGATCGCCCGTGCTCTGGTCGGTCAGCCGAAGTTGCTCGTTCTCGACGAACCGACGTCGGCGCTCGACGTCCACAGCGAAGCGATGGTTCGCGAAACCATCGGCAGATTGCGCGGTCGTGTGACCGTCGTCGTCATCGCCCATCGACTGTCGACACTCGATGTCTGTGATCGGTTGATGGTGATCGAAGGAGGCCGCCTGATGGCATTCGACGCTCCTGACCGATTGCGGTCCAACAGCGAGTTCTATCGCGAGGCGCTTCTCCTCTCGGGAATCGAGTGACCTCCGGGTCGACATTCTCAAGATTCTCTCAAGATCCCGTGTACTGGGCACTTCCGGACACATGACCGAACGTGCGACGCCTACCGTTTGCGACATGGCAAGTTCTTCGAAGCCGCACGTGGGCAGTTCACACCATATATATGGGTCCGTTCCCCAGTTGACTCAATCAAAGCAACCGACCCTGCTCGACGATGCTCACAATGTGTTTTCGGACCTGTCGGGGAGCGGGATCGGCGCCGGCGACGTGGTCTTCGTGTCGACATTTGCCCACGAGAGAGTCGCCGATGTGATCAGCCGATATGGAGCTGAACCGATTATCCTCGATGTGACTCTCAAGACCTGGCATGTGTCGGCAGATGTTCTCGACATGACGGCAAGGTGGTGTCTCTCGATCGGAGCAACCCCGAAGGCTTTGCTGATCGTCGATGTGTATGGGACGCGTTGCGACAGCGACGCACTGCGCGACGTCTGCTGGAAGTTCGACATGGCCGTGATCGAGGATCACGTCGAGCGCGAGACGTGGGCACATCTGGAGCGACTCCCCGCAGTGGTCGCTCGCCGGCGCGAGATTCATGCTCGGTATCGCCGAGGATTCGAAGGAGTTCCCGGTCTTCGATTCATGCCGGTAGCAGACGCAGTGGCGTGGAATCCGTGGCTGACCTGTCTGGTGTTCGAGGAGTTCGACATGCGCGATCAGGTTTTGGCTGGTCTGGGGAAGGAGGCATTCGACTGCAGCCTCTTGTTGCGACCACTTCACACTTTGCCTGCCTACGCCCATGCCACGGCGATCGTGGACGGAACTGCTGAATACCTCTTCGAGCACGGACTGTGCTTGCCGAACTCGAGCACCCTCACGGACTCCGACGTCGATGCGGTCATCGAAATGGTCGTGGCTGTGGTGGGGTGACCAACCGCACGCGGTCTCGTGAGTTGGAACTTGTGCATGTATTGGCCATAATAGTTGCGACCGCAAGTAATAACCCGAAAGGCCCGTCACCATGCCTGCCATCACAGCCGACACTCTCACCCTGCCGAAACTGTCGAGTCCCGACCTGCAGAGTCAGCGGGTCCGGCCGGTGCTGGCAGTCACACAGGCACCGAGTGGGCTCGAAGGCGAAGGTTTCCCCGTTCGCC
>JBDLRO010000219.1:0-3507 GCA_039800025.1 Actinomycetota bacterium
CGACCTTTGACGTGAAGCTTGCGATAAATCGAAGTCGTGTCGTCGCGAATCGTGGAGACGCTGAACGAGAGTGATCGGGCGATCTGCGCGTTCGTCGATCCATTTGCGAGAAGTTGGAGAACCTGCGTTTCGCGCACTGAAAGTCCGATTGAATCTCCGGACCTTCGCTCGACTTTCCAGTTCTTGCGAAGGTTCTCGAGTCGCCGGAGCGCTCGTACGTCGTTCAATCCACGGGCAATGGGAAGCGCACGCGACGCATATTCGCGAGCTGCGATTTCGTCGCCAATGGCATTGTGCAGCTCTGCCAACCACCCACTGACTGGTCCATCCGGCCACCACGCATTGCTGTCGACTGCCACGTGGTCCGACCAAGGCTCGAGGATGTCGATGAGATTGCGGATCAGATCCTCGGCCGGCAGGAGGATTGCAACTGCGGACAAGCGCGTCGCGAGCATCAGATAACTCGCTTCGGGGTCCAACTGGCGCAAAGCCCTTCGTGCGAGACGCTCTGCGACAGCGAATTCGCCGTCGAGCGCGTACGCGAGCGCAACCCCGGCTCGCCCGATGGGATTGGCGAGACCCGAGTGATCCTCGGGATATTTGAACGTGCGTATGTCGTCTCGGTTCCCGCTGTCGAACGCCAGTTGGCCGGTAAAAATGAGGTCTGCGCCGAACCAGCCAGGAGAATTGATGCTCTCACCCGCATCTCGTGCGAGCTGACGGAACCTTGCGACCTCGTCGAGGTTCTGGTCGAGGAGCGCTGCTCCGGTCGCAAGGCAATATGCCCGCCAGAGCAAGCGCGGGTTTCCATCTCGAGCGGCGACCCATCGCGCAACAGCCAAGGCGTGATCGAAAAGAGGGCGGTCGGCCGACTCGAGTGCATCGACCGCAAGGCACACGGCAGACTCGACTTGATGAGAAGGGTTCCTCAGACGTTGTGTGAGGTCCGATGCTTCATTGGAGATCTCCCGTCTCTTGGCGAGGTACTGCGGCGCGCGGTGAGTCGATCGCCATGAAATGAGAGCGAGGGCCCTGACATCTTCCGGACACCGAGAGGATTCTTCGAGGGCTCGATCTGCGAGTTCTTGAGCCACCCCGGGTCTCGTGATCCATGCAAGTTGGTGCCCCCCCTCAACCGAGAGCGGAACTCGCATTTCGACGAGCGCTCGAGCGGCGCAGACAGCGACTCGATCACGTGGGTCGAGATCCATTTCCTCGGCCCGTTGCAGGAGTCTCGACGCACGAGTGTCTCCGGCGTACCAGTCGACGGGTAGCGAGTACTGAATCGCAGCACGAGCAACGAGAGATGGATCGGAAGCGAGATCTCCCAGGGATGCAGCGCGGCTGAGAAAGCTCCGTGCAGAAATGACATCTCCCAATCCGTCGGCTGCGAGGGCGAGATCACATAGCCGCCGACCCTGTTCGGAAAGTTTGTTCGACATGTCGAGATCGTTCGACAGATCGAGAAGATCGAAAGCTGATCGGTAGTCGCCGAGGAGGAGGCTCATTCGGCCTCCGTGATCGGCCATCTCGACCATCTCCTCGGACTCGACCATGGTGCCAGCTGCTCGGGCGTGTTGCACGGCATCGCGCAAGCGATCCGGACCGGCGGCGAACAGGTGACGAGCCACGGCAGCGTTGATGTGAGCAATCTCTTCGGGAGGAAGGTTGGAGATGAGACGCAGCGTGGTGATGTCGTCGACGGTGCCGCTGTGGTCGATGACACCCATTTTCCGGGCACCGTCGAGTGCAGCTTCCGCATCGGCTGTGTGGACTCCCGCGAATCGGGCGATGGCACTCGGCGACAGATCTCGGGCCACAAGACCGATGGCGACAAGGTGCTCCCACGGCTCGGGGGAGCTCGACACGACGTTCTTCCCGACTGCCACAAGTTCAATGGTACGGGGGATCATTGAGTCGACGTCGTCGAAAGAATTTCGGCAGCCGATGAAGTTGCCCGATCAGGCAGTGGCGGGGGAGCTCATTGCCTGATCAGGCACTCACTGGAATCCCGGGTGGACGATGCGCGGGAGATGGTCGAACCACTGGTGCGTCGACCAGTTCGTTTGCCATGCTTTGGATGGATCCCAGGGAACAAGAGACGGATTGTTCCGCCACACTCCGTGAGTTCCTTGGGAAGCCGACTGTCGGCTGAGATCGCAAGGTTTCGGCCGACAGTCGGCAAGATCGATGCAGGCGAGCGATCGACAGCCGCTCAATCCAGCCTGCCCGGAACCACAGTGGTTTCACCGTGAATGGCGATGTCGACTGGCCAATGGAGTCGGGTTTCGATCTCATTGCACATCGATTCCGCTGCGGAGGGCTCGCCGTGGACGATGTACGTCATCTTCGGAGGCTGAGAGATGCGTGAGATCCAGGCAATGAGTTCGTCCCGATCGGCATGAGCCGAGAGGGATTCGATGTGCTTCACTGAACACGCAACTTCGATGAATTCGCCGAAGATGCGAACAGAAGGTGCGCCGTTGATGAGGAGTTGGCCCCGAGTTCCCGCTGCCTGATGTCCGACGAAGACGACGGTGCTGTCCGTTCGAGGAAGTACCTGACGGAGGTGATGGAGAACTCGGCCACCCGTCGCCATGCCGCTTGCGGACAAGACGATCATGGGACCGGATCGACGCGTGAGCTCGATCGAGTCTTCGACGGAGGATGTGAAAATCACACCATCGCTGATGCGTCGGCACTCGTCGACTGAGAGGCAGTGCTCGCTCGAATACTCGAGCATGAGTTCCGTCGCATTGATCGCCATTGGACTGTTCAGGAAGATTGGAACATCGGGGATTCTTCCCTTCCAGCGCAACTCGGCGAGGAGATGAAGAATTGTCTGGCTGCGTCCGACGGCGAATGACGGAATGAGCAGGATTCCTCCGCGGCCGAGAGTCTCGACTGCGATTTCAGCAAGGTCTTCGGCTGGATCAGTCGGCGCATGAAGTCGATCCCCATACGTCGACTCGAGAACCAACAAGTCAGCAGAGGGCGGCGACGATGGCGGCTTCATGATCGGGTCGTTCGAACGGCCGACGTCGCCGCTGAACAGGATCGACGATGAGCCATCGTCGATGCGGAGGCAGCTCGCGCCGAGGATGTGGCCGACTCTGCTGAACGATGCAGTCATGTCGTCGGTGATCGGGAAATCATGGTCGAACATGCGGGTCTCGAACCGTTCCAGGGCGGCCTCGGCATCTCGGATCGTGAACAAGGGAAGTGCTGGATCGTGTCTGCTGCCCTTGTGTTTGTTCGCGTAGAACGCTTCTTCCTCTTGGAGCATGGCCGAATCGCGCAACAAAAGTTCACACAGGTCTTTGGTCGCTCGGGTGCACCAGATCTGTCCTCGGAATCCGTCCCTCACGAGAGCGGGCAGGTAGCCGCTGTGGTCGATGTGCGCATGGGTCAGCACGACGGCATCGAGGGTCGCGGGGTCGACCGGGAACTGCTCCCAGTTGCGTCGACGCAAGGCCCGATCGCCTTGGAATTGTCCGCAATCGACGA
>JBDLRO010000220.1:0-6327 GCA_039800025.1 Actinomycetota bacterium
CCGGCCCTCAGTCGCTGCCTTGTGAGGCGCGTTCCCAGGCTGAAGATCAGCCAGAGGTCATGTGACCTGCGACTCACACTAGACACGGCGCGGGCCAAATGAAAAGTGTCACGCCAGAAAATTTCCCTTGCACAGTGCAGAGAAAGCAGGTCACAGACCGGTTGTCGGGGCAGAGACACTGACTATTTCTATTGGCCGAGTTCTCGGCTGCGTGCCGTTGCCGCTTCGACTGCGGCCCGAAACGCATCGCGCACCGACGCTGCCTCGAGTGCGGCAATTCCTGCGGCAGTGGTTCCACCCGGCGACGTGACGCGGGCGCGCAGAACTGCTGGGTCCTCACCCTCGGCCAACAACGCCGCCGAGCCGACGAACAACTGGCGGACCAGAACATCGGCCTGAGACTTGTCGAGACCGACGACCTCGGCTGCATCGATCAACGCCTCCGCGATCAAGAACAGATATGCCGGCCCGCTTCCCGTGACTCCGGTGATGGCATCGATCTTGTCCTCTGGCACTCGCACCACGAGGCCGACCGCTCCGAGGATCGACTCCGCCCAGGCGAGGTCCTCGTCAGTTGCCGATGAACCTGCTGCGATCGCAGTGACTCCTTCACCCACGAGGGAGGGCGTGTTCGGCATCGAGCGAATGACCGCAACCCCCGGACCACAAGCCGCTTCGAGGGAAGCCACCGTCACTCCAGCTGCGATCGACACGACGCGCTTGGCTCCTGCCGCAACTGCTGCCGACGCAGCGGCTGGAGTATCCGGCGGTTTGACGGCGATGACAACCGCTCCACACGGTCGAATCGAGTCGACGATGACGGCTCCAGGCAGGAGCTCTGCGAGTTGCTGACGTCGATCTGCGTTCAGTTCGACGACGACCAGATCGGACGCAGACACGATTCCCGCTTCGAGCAGACCCTGAGCGAGCGCTGTGCCCATGTTGCCGCCGCCGATGATTGCAATCGTGTTCGGATCGATGGTCACGAGGTCACGTTAACGCACGTCGTGAAGAACCCAGTCGTGAAGATCGCGATCGTGATTCAGTCTCGGAAGCGAGACGCGAAGCCGATGTGGAGCAAGGGACGAAACACCTGCTCGACATAGGCGTACATCGTGCCGACGATTCGATCGAGTTCGGGTTCGGACAGACCGGACAGCGGCAAGTCCCCGCGCAGGTACACGGCGTCTTCGAGCCCGATCGAGAAATGCGCCCCGACGAGTCGGTCGTTGCGTCGCAAGAGGTTCTCGTTGAACTCAGCCACGTTTTCTTCAGGGGCCGGCATCACGTAGGTCTCGTAGCGCAACGTTCTCTGGCCGAGAGTGAGCCAGACCGTGATGAAGTCCTTCGACTCTCCCGCCATCCGCACGTACCAACGGGCCTGGAAGGCCGGATCGGGATCGGCATGATCGATGGAAAGGATCGCGGTATTCGACGACGCGAGTTTGGCCAGCCATTCGTCGATCCGCCGTTCGAGAACAGCGAGTGACTCGTCGTCGAAGAGGTTGCTCACGAGCAGTGAACGAGGGATCTCGACGTGATGTCGGAGTACAGCCGGCGCAATCGCGCGGCGGCGAAACTCCATGTGTAGCGGCGACCACGCTCGGCAGCAGCCGAGCTCATCGAACCGGCCAATGTCGCGTCGTCGAGAATTCCCGCTGTGAGACGTGCGAACGTGTCCGGGTCGCGGTCGGCAACGAGGTATCCGGTGCGACCGTGATCGACGAGCGAGAGCAGCCCG
Organism: Actinomycetota bacterium; assembly: GCA_039800025.1. Taxonomy (GTDB): domain Bacteria; phylum Actinomycetota; class Acidimicrobiia; order Acidimicrobiales; family Ilumatobacteraceae; genus Casp-actino8. The sequence goes on from JBDLRO010000220.1 coordinate 1,742, forward strand.
CCGACACCACTTGCGACAACGGGTGTTCCACATGCCGCAGCTTCGAGAGCGACGAGGCCGAAACTCTCCGAACGGCTCGGCACCCAGACCGCATCGGCGGCCCGGTAGTAACTCGACAAGATGTGGTGTGGCTGCGGCTCCACGAATACGACCTGATTCTCGAGACCGAGGGACTCGATCAATCGGCGAATGCGAACGACCTCGGTGTCTCCGTCGGATCCGCTCGCTCCTCCGACGATGTAGAGCACGGCATCGGACCGCTGCAGAGCTGCGAGAGCCTGGACGGCGACATCGACTCCCTTGAGAGGCTGAATACGGCCGACGAACAACAGAACAGGCGCATCGACCGACCTGCCCGTCGTCATGCCGAGAGCACGACGAGCTCCGGACTTGTCGCCGGGAGTGAAGAAGGCATGCTGAACACCGGGCGCCACGATTTCGATCTGCCCTGGCGGATCGCCGTACAGACGACGGAATTGCTCTTCTTCTTCGTCACAACTCACACAGATCGCATCGGCACAGCCGATGATCTGGGCTTCGGCACGCTCGCGGCGCTCCGGCTCGGGATCTCCGCCTTCGGCTTTGACGCGGGCCAATGTGTGAAACGTCGTCACGAGCGGAATGTCGCGCTCGTGTTTGATGCTGTGTCCGGCGATGCCCGACAGCCAATAGTTCGCATGGACGACATCGGCTGGTCGTCCTTGGCGCATGTCGTCGAGGACGAAGTCGGTGAAATCGGGGACGACACCTTCGAGGTCTTCTTTGGCCATGTCGTAACGACCAGCAGGGACGTGGACCACACGGTGGTTCGGCTCCACGAGGACCTCACGTGCCAGACCAGGCTTCCACGCACGCGTGTACGTCGTCACCTCGACACCCGCATGTGCGAGACCCGTCACGAGTTCGCGCACGTAGACGTTCATGCCGCCCGAATCACCGGCTCCCGGCTGTGCCAGGGGCGAGGTGTGGAACGAGAGCATTGCCACACGGGTCACGACGAAAACCTATCGGTGAGGATGTTCGGGGAGATCATGGAAGGAGAGGTCGCCGGGTCGGGCCGGCAAGAGATGTCGGCACGAGATACCCGGACGAAAGATGGACATGGAAGGATGCGACCGGCTCGATTCGGAGATACCGAGCGAATTCACCAATGTCAGGAGTTTTCACGAATCGAGGAGCGCATCGACAGACGCCGCTCCCGACTTGTAGCGCTCGACGAGTTCGGCCGTCAGAGCGTCGATCTGGCCGAACAATCGGCGCCGAATCTCGGATTGCTCGGCTTCGAACACCCGCAGCCCGGCTTCGAGTTCCACGAGCCTGTCCGTACTCGACTCCGACATGTCGTCGAATCCGAGGCGATCGCACAATTGCTCGAATTCGATCAACAGCGGGTGATCGGCCTCGACATCGGTCTCACGTGGTGGACGAGCCGACCCGGTTCCCGGTGCTGGTCCGACGCCGGAGCGCACGATGTCGGCGACCGAGACTTCGCCCGTGCCGTCACGGCGGCTGTTCAACATCGCAGTGACGAGATCGATTCGACCCTGAGCGAGCCGACGAACGAACGACACAGCGTCCTCGATCTGCCGCAATCGGTCGCGCTCTGCTCGCAGATCTTCGAGCGACATGTGTGCAGGATCACCGGCGAACCCAGCATCAGCGCCGGTATTGGTGTCTGTGGCCATCTCTACTGACTTCCTCCCCAGTGGCATCCGCCCGAAACGGGTGGAAGCACCGCAACTTCATCGTTGTCCCCGACCGGATGTGATCCCGGAAGTTCTTCTCCATTGACCCACACCCGACACGTCGGCAGAACGTCGGCGAAATCGGAGCCATAGCGAGCGATTGCTGCGGCGATGACTTCGTCGACTGTTGCTCCCCTCACGGTGTCCGAACCGGTGCCTGCGATCTCTCGGGCTCGGGCGAACAGACGAAGGGTTGCCACGACCGTGAGCGTACCGGCAGTACCCTCGATGACTGTGCCAGCAATGCCCGATACACGTGTCACGGATTCGCGTCTGGCCACCTCTGGCTCGGAACAGTCGGGTGAGTTCGTCCCTGCGACCCGGGTGCTCGTGCTTCGGCACGGCCAGAGCGAGTGGAACGCCCTCGGCCGTTGGCAGGGCCAAGCCGATCCGCCATTGACCGCGCTCGGCGAACAGCAGGCGCGTGTGGCCGGTCGACTGTTGGCGAGCGAATGTCCGCCTTTCGAAGCCGTCGTCACGAGCGACTTGGACAGGGCGCGACTGACCGGCGAAACCATCGCCGGGATTATCGGCTGCCCGGTCCCCACACTTGACCCCAAATGGAGAGAAAATCACGCCGGCGAATGGCAGGGCCTGACCCCGGACGAGATTCGCCAGCAGTGGCCCGGATATCTCGACTCCAACAGACGTCCACCCGGCTTCGAAACCGCCGAATCGACGATTTCTCGTTCATTGGCGGCTCTCGAGTCGATCGCCGCCGACCATCCGGGGGCATGTGTACTCGTGATTTCCCACGGCGGCGTCCTGCGGCTCCTCCACGATCTCCTCGGCGGACCGGACCAGCGATTCCCCAATCTGTCCGGGGTCTGGTTCGAACGCGACGGTGCGGACGACATCACGGCTCGAACCGCGAGTTCGGTGACAACTGAATCGCGAGTTCCCTGGCGTCTCGGGTCGCTGTTGTTCCCACTTCAAGTCGTGGCCGATGAACTGCGAGTTGCCGGGAGCGTCGAATGAGCGAGTTGCGTCTCTTCGACCCGGAAATCGAACGAGATATCGAATTCGCTCCCACCCGTGGCGTATCACCCGATACCCATATGAAACCGGATACCGCAATCAACCCAGACAACAAGAACCCTGAAAGCAGCCGACCAACGACCGAGCGACCATTCGATGTGGAAATCGTTCGTTCGACGCGCCGTCGCCGCACGATCAGCGCCCAGATGCACGACGGCGTGCTGCGCATTTCCATCCCGAACTGGATGAGCAAGACCGAGGAACTCGCCAGCGTCGAGAACATGGTGAAGCGGTTCACGAAGAAGCTCGCCACCGACGCCGTCGACCTGCCAGCGAGAGCGCGCTCATTGGCGAAAGCCCACGATCTGCGCACGCCGTCGATCATCGAGTGGAACGATTCGCTCAAAGCAGTGTGGGGTCTCTGCACGCCATCGAGGTCGCACATTCGACTGTCGACACGTCTCGTCGGGTTTCCGACATGGGTTCTCGACTACGTGATCGTGCACGAGCTCGCGCATCTGCACGTACCCGGTCACGGTCCGGATTTTTGGGCGCTGGTCCACCGCTACCCGCGCACGGAACGAGCCATCGGATATCTGATCGCGAAGTCCGGCGAATCTCCCGATGCGACGTCTGGTGATCCGGTGGATTCGGCGGACGATACGTGTGACGTCGAAGCATGCGGCGCGGACGGTGTCGAGAGCGGTCACGACGACGGTCGTGACGACGGTCATGACACGCGTCTCGGCACCATCGTCGATCATCACTCCGAGGAATCGTGTTGAGCGGCGGCCTAGGAAGCCGCCTGCTGGACGAGTCCTACTCAGCAGAAACGCGGCGCCACGTCGTGGAGGTGACAGTCGCTCGCCTCGCAACCAATGCGTGTTATCGATTCGCGCCGCCGTTCCTCGCGAGCATCTCGGACGATTTCGAGATCAGCCTCACGCGTCTCGGTGTCGCACTGATGGTGACCGAGTTGTTCATGGCACTCGCTCCATTGCTCGGGGCGTTCGTCGACCGCATTCACCGCCGCACTGCGATGGTCGTCGGCCTGGCAGGCGTGTCGGGCTCGGCAACTCTCGCTGCCGCCAGTCCGGCGGTGTGGACTTTCGCGATCGCAATCACGACACTCGGTCTCGCCAAGTTCATCTTCGACGGCGGGATGACAGCATGGGTCAACGACCATGTCGATTACGAACGTCGCGGTCGCGTCGTCGGTATCACCGAAACGTCGTGGGCCTTGGGTCTTCTCATCGGTGTGACGCTGATGGGACTCCTGGCATCGGCCACGTCATGGCGCTGGGGTTACATCGCGGGTGCGGTCTGCGTGATGCTCATGGCAATCGTGCTCTCAGTGCGTCTCGTCGAACCCGAGCAGGCGCACCACCTCGACAGGGACGAATTCGAGTCGACACCACTTCCCCGCCGCGGCCTTCTGGTCGTGGGCGGCATGTTCTTCTTGATGGCCGCCAGCCAGTGCATGTTCGTCACCTTCGGATCGTGGCTGAAGGACGATTTCGATTTCACCGATGCCGGGATCGCTGCAGTGGCCTTCGGATTCGGAGCGGTCGAACTGGCCGCCTCGATCACGAGCGCTCGACGAACCGATGCTTGGGGTAAGGAACGCAGCACGATGTTCGGCGCTGCGCTCATCGTGCCGAGTGGCATTGCATTGCTCGTGGGCCAGAACAACGCCGTCTTTGGCCTGTTGCTGCTCGCGATCTTCTTCATCGGCTTCGAGTTCGCCATCGTCAGCCTGTTGCCCATTGCGGCGAACATGATTCCGGGTTCACCTGGTCGTGGACTCGGCTACACGATCGGTGGAGGCACCCTTGGCCGTGCAGTCATGAGCGTCGTGGCTAC
>JBDLRO010000221.1:0-6291 GCA_039800025.1 Actinomycetota bacterium
CTGTTGTGTGCAATCTCCCATCGGGCAGGTGGAGAACTTGGGGATTCGAGAGTGACCCTGATTGAAGGGCGATGGAGCCGTTCACGACCTGTTCGATTCCGGTCACCCAGGTGGGAAGAGATTGAGATCCGATGGTCGATCCATTGAGTGTTGTGACGAATCCAACCTTGGGTATCGGCTGGTCCTGTCCCACTGTCGAACACTCGATCGCCACATCGACGCCGGTCGAGACTCGAATGCTCGTGGGACACGTCGTGGCTGGATCTCCTCCGCGATGTTCGAGGATCGATGACACTGCCGACAAAGTCGAACTGCCGATTCTTTCGAGTTCGACTCGCTGTTGCTGGTTCGCTTGGGTTCGAATCATGGCCGCTGAGTACGACGTGACTGTCGAGAGTGCGACACCGCCGATCAAGACGGTGACGAGCGCAAGCACGACCACGGAGCCCCTGTCGAGATCGATGTCGTCTGCGGTCCGCCTCATGACACTGCCTCTGCAGTGAGAATGCACGTCACTGCACTTCTCGGGGGAGCGGGAACGAGGATCGACGTTGCTCCATTCGAACCGACGAAGGTTTGGATGGAGAGGACTACACCGGACGATGTGCACGAAGCGGAATGATGGCGATGTCCCGCGCGCGGGTTCTGGGTGACGGTGATCGTCCGTGCCTGTGCGGAATCCCCACCTCCAAGATCGACAGTCGCCGCGAGCTGGCTCGGATTCACGGTAGTTCGCTGCGTGAACGTCGGATTCGACGCTGAGACGTCGAACTCCCATGAATCGGTGGGAGAACTCGACACCCCTGAGATGAGAACGCGCTGCTGGAGTGTGATCGTTCCTCCACATCTCCAGCTCCCGATCAGACCGAGGATGTCGTCGAGGCGCGAGAAGCCGGCTCCGGCGGGCTGTGCGAACGTCCGAGAGCGATCGAGTGGGGCGATGGCGGTCGTCCCTTCCCACGCCAACTGGCCGAACACGGTTGTCAGATGAGCCGAGGACGTGCTGTTCGCTCCGGAACCGAGAAGGACGCCCATGAGGGTCGCTCCGGTGCCGCGCGCGTATTCGGCTGCAGTGACCGCACGCGTCAGGTCGGCATCGTGGAATGTCGTGTCGGTGTCGCTGGAGGTGTTGGTTCGATTGCGGTTCGGCGAGCCATCCGTGATGAAAACGATCAGATCGGGGACTTGGGCCAACACGGTTCCGGTGTCGCGTCTCGTCGCTTGCCAGAGCCCATCTTCCCAGTTGCGCCCGTTTCGCCAACTCGTCGACGTCGTCGACAGTGTCGACAATCGGCTCAGGAGGCTCGCGATGGACGTCGGTGAACCGAGCATGTCGACGTACGTTCCGATCGCGATGTCCGGGAAGAAGCTGTACGCATTCCTGTCGAAGGCGATGACACGCACGTGAGTCGGAGTTCCCCGCAGCGACTCGACGAACTTGGCGAGACTTGTCGTCACAGTCGAGGCAGCGCCGAATGACCAGATCGTCGACGCAGTGTTGACGACGATCGTGATCGAACCTCCACAACGGACAGTCGGTGGGGGTTCGACGGGCGGATCAGTGACCGGGCTCGGTGCATCCGCAAGAAGACGGTACGTCCCGGTTGTCGTTGTTCGAGCTCCTGACGAGAAGTGGATCTCCGCAGTTGTCGTGAATTCGGTGGGTCCCTCTGCTCGAAGGAGAGTGACGGCGTGAGATGCCGCTGCACCTGGCTGCCATCCAGTGGGAGGACTCTTCAAGTGCGAGGACACCATGGTGCGAGTCGCTCGAGCGGGCGAAGTGGATTCGTCGGCGAGTTCGAAACGAATCAAGTGCCACTCGCCGTCCACTTCGACATACCGGTAGGAGACGAGCCGAGTGTCGTTCTCATTCGCCCCGCCAGTCGGCGTTGCCTGGGTCGCGCTGTGCCGAAGGGTGACGATGTTCGTCCCGGGCAATTGCCCCATCGCTCCGGGAGAAGCGTCGATGAATTGATAGCGAGCCAGGTCCGCCGGGACCAGATCTCGAATGCGACCGAGATCCCGCGCGATGTCGAGATTGTCGAAGGTGACGCGAGACATCGGGGTGATCGACGTCGACACCATCGCCAGCGCGCTCGAAGTGATGCCGAGAAGGCTCGCAGCGATCAGAATCTCGATCAGCGACGAGCCGCGGTCGTTCTCAGATCTGTGGGTCATGGGCCTTCAGGAAAGTTCTCGACGTCGACGATCCTCGGGAGTCGAGAATCGACATCGTGATTCGCTGGAGTGCGAGTCGATCCGTCAGGTCGGGCGTCGTCGAGCATTGGTCGGCTGCAAGGCTCGCCAGGGAGAGCCATTGCGACGATGCTCTGTTCCAATACTCGTAGTTGGTGACGACAACAACGGGTCGTTCCTCGTCGAGGATTCGCATGTCGTCGAAATCCGAGACGTATCCGAGGTCGATGTGCGGGCACGGGGAGTACTCCGACTCGCGAAGGACTTCGTCGATCTCGGCGAGATGCACATGCGTGACGGAACGATGCCGAACTTCGGCTGCGACGCGCGTGCTGGTCCACGAGGCGTCGACAACCCCGACGACGATCAGGCCGAGAAGTGAGATTCCAACGATTGCCTCCACGAGCGTCGAACCCGAGTCGGTTCCGCTCTCGATGTCGATGAACATGGCTCTTCCATCGGCTGGACGCGAGGCGTCCGGCAGCAAGACGCTCTCAAGATGGCGAGTTCGGTGCGACCATCGGCCACGGTCTCGACTTCTCGACATCGAGAGCGATGTCGAGAAGCAGTGGCTCCGAGAAATGCCGACCGATGACTTGGAGCGACACGGGGAGTCCGTCGATCGTTCCCGAAGGAATGGAGATCGCCGGATTGCCGTGGATGTTGGCAGGAAACGTCAGTCGACCGTTGTTCGCTGCGCCTGCCTCGATTCCGCCGAAGACTCCAGGCAACGGTCCGTCGGCTTCGAATGCGATGTCGGGGTTGGATGAAGTGAGAACGAGATCGACTCCGGTCGAACGGTCGAAGATCTGGGCCATTCGCTCATTCACGCGAGTCCGTCTCTCTTCGATGCGAGCTCTCGCCATCGGGCCGTAGCGATCAATGGCGGTCTCGAGTCCGAAGCGAATTTCGGGAGTCAACACGTCGGCACAAGCCGGCCACAGGTCCCCCAGTTGGGCATGGATCGGGAGCATGCCGCTGATCGACCATGCGGCACCCATGCTCGGAAGTGTGGTGTCGAGGTCGACCACGGTCCATGCGTGGCGGGACACCAGCTCTTCGATGTGCAATCGAAGGAACTCCCACATCTTCGGCGAGACAACCGCACCGCCCCAGTTGGGCGCGATCGCAACCCGAAGTCCGCGAAGTTCGGATTCGAAAGTGCCGAGACCTTTCTCCCACGATTCGGTCTTCACCAAACTGAGTGGGTCGCGCGGATCGTGACCCGAGCAGACGTCGAACCAGCGGGCAGTGTCGCGCACACTGCGCGACACACATCCGCTCACGACGGTGAGATTTCCGAGCTGCGCCGAAGGTCCGAGAGGGATACGTCCGTAGGTCGCTTTCAGCCCGACGAGGCCGGTGAAACCTGCGGGAATGCGGATCGAACCTCCACCGTCTCCGGCGGATGCCAGTGTCACCAATCCCCCAGCCACCGCGGATGCGCTCCCGCCCGAGGATCCTCCCGGCGTGCGTTGCGGATTCCAGGGATTGCGAGTCGTGCCGTGGAGAACGGTGCGAGTGAGGTTGACGCCGCCGAACTCGCTCGATGTGGTCTGGCCGATCAGGACCGATCCAGCATGACGAAGTCTCTCGACGAAGATCGCCGAGTACGAGGCGACGTTGTGCTCGAGAGCGACGCTGGCTTCGGTGTCGGGCCAGCCTTCGACTTGCTGTAGTTCCTTGATGCCGATCGGAACACCTCCGAATGGACGATTCACATCGGCTCGTTCGGCCTCGGCACGAGCTCGTTCGATGTCGAGATGACAGAACGCATTGAGTTCGCTGCGTTCGATTGCAGCAATCGTTGCGTCCAATTCTTCCACCGGTGAACGTTCGCCTCTGCGGAAAGCCTCGTTCAATGAACAGGCGTCTCCTAGCCATGGTTGATCGCTACTCATGAACCGCAAGTTAATCGAATCCGTGACGGGCGAGTGCCGTAAGGGCGATGCAGGTCTCCTCGACGCGGAAACGGCAAGAGCGCGGCATCGGATCTACAGTTCTCATGGATGGACAGTCGTCAATTCCTCGGACTTCAATCGACACACAACCCTCATCGTTGGATCCTTCCGGTGGTTCCGGGAATTTCAACGGGAGGTGGTTTCTTGTACGGCGGCTGCGGACTTGCTGCTGCGGTGTCCGCGATGGAGGGAACATCGGGCAGGCGTGCGGTCTGGGCGACGGCCCAGTATCTCTCGTACGCCAAACCGGGCGAGACGATGGACATCGATGTCACGCTCGCAGTGACAGGGCATCAGATCACACAGGCGCGGGCCGTGTGCCATGTGGGAGATCGCGAGATCTTGACGATCAACGCCGCCCTTGGCGACCGCGACATCGAACCACACGGCCAGTGGGAGAAGATGCCGGAGAATCTCCCGTTGCCACACGAGTGCGAGGAGCGACCTCACGTACTCGATTGGTCGGGGACGATCAGCGGACGAATGGATCAACGGATCGTCAAGGGTCGTTCGGTTCTCGAGGAACTCGACGGCACTCCGGGCGATGGTCGAGTCATCTTGTGGTCGCGTATTCCCGAGGTGATCGATGGAGTGGATACCGCTGCTCTGGCCATTCTCGGCGATTTCGTGCCGATGGGCGTCGGTCAATCTCTCGGTATCCGCGGCGGGGGAAACAGCTTGGACAACACGCTGCGAATCGGGCGTCTCGTTCCGACCGAGTGGGTGTTGTTGGACATCCGCATCCATCAAGTCGAACGCGGCTTCGGTCATGGGCTGGTGCACATGTTCGCTGAAGACGGGACTTTGTTGGCGACGGCCAGTCAGAGTTGCATCGTGCGCTTCTGGAGAGACATGCCTGGTCCCGAACCGGCAAGAATGAACCCATGACCGCATCGACTCAGTCCTCGCAGGAGAACCACTCTGCTCGCTCCCTTCCTCGGCGCCCCGGGATGACGGTTCCGTTGCCGGGACATCTGCACTCGCATCGTGAACGGCTCGTCGAGTTGGCCGACATGGGGTACACCGACATTTGGTCGGCGGAATCCGATGGTGCCGATGCGTTCACGCCCTTGGCTCTGGCCGCAGCGTGGGAGCCACGCCTCAGGTTGGGAACAGCGATCGTTCCGGCGTACACCCGATCGCCTGCATGCTTCGCTCAGAGCGTAGCGAGCATGGCTGATGCCGCACCAGGACGTTTTGCGATCGGCATCGGTTCGAGCAGCAATGTCATCGTCGAGAAGTGGAATGGGATTCCCTTCGTCGAGCCGTACAAGAAGGTGCGCGACGTGGTGCGTTTTCTCAACGACGCGTTGTCGGGGGAAAAGGTCGCGAAGTCGTACGACACGTTCGAAGTGAACGGTTTCAAACTCGGGGTCCGTCCCGAGCAACGACCGCACATTCTCGTTGCTGCTCTTCGAGAAGGCATGTTGCGGTTGGCGGGGCGTGAGTCCGATGGAGCGATCATCAACTGGCTCGCACCAGCCGATGTGCCACAAGTCGTCGGTGTCGTGCGTGATGCTGCTGGCGGCGAAGAGCGTGAGATCGTCGCGCGAATCTTCGTCTGTCCGAGCGAAAACACCGAGGTTGTTCGTGCAGCGGCACGTTTCGCTATTGCTGCGTACCTGAACGTTCCGGTCTACGCCGAATTCCATCGTTGGCTGGGTCGAGGACCGCAGTTGCAGGGTATGTGGGACGCATGGAAAGCGGGTGACCGAAAGGCGGCTCTTGCCGCGATTCCCGACGAGGTCGTAGACGACATCGTCGTGCACGGTTCGGTCGAGGAATGTCGTCGACGCATTCAGGCCTATTTCGACAACGGGGTCACCACGAGCTCGCTCGCGATCCTGCCCCTCGATCCGGAGTTGAACTTCTGGGACTCGGTGCGAGCCCTTTCGCCTTCGGCTGGCTGATCAGGCTGCGGGGCGTTCCGCAGACGAGGAGAGGATTCGACGCATCTCGGCGAGGTACTTCCGACCGATGCGGCATGTCTCGTCCGACAAGATGAAGCGCGGATCGACATGACCTGCGGCCAACAGCGGATGGACGGTGCCGAAACCATCCAATTCCAGCTGTGCGGGTCGGGTGGTCTCCTGGGTGTCGGTGATCGGCGATCGAGGAGTGGTTGTGTTCATGC
>JBDLRO010000222.1:0-6064 GCA_039800025.1 Actinomycetota bacterium
CGTCGTTGCGAGCCATCGTTCAGCTTCGAAGCATCGAATGACAGTCGGTCCGACTGCGCCGAGCGCAATCATGACAATTCCTTCGTCGGCATCGCGCACGAGACATGCAGAGGCAGTCGAGATGACCATGGCGTTTCGGGTGCCGACTTTTGCGTAGCCCTGCCAGCCATCGATGACGGGCAAGCTGACCGAATGAACGATCTCACCTGGCTGAAGCGCATTGCGCTTCACTCCGAGCATGAAGTCGTTCCACGACACGTCACGCATCCCGTGCGCACTGATGACATGAATGGTCGCATCGAGTGCGGCAATCACGGGAAGGATGTCACCGGCCGGTGAGCACGTGCCCAGATTTCCGCCGATCGTGCCGGCAGCTCGGATCTGAGGCGAACCGACAGTGCGGGCTGCCTGGGCGAGAGCAGGGAGGAGCTGGGCGATCTCGCCCTGCTCCATCTCCGCGTACGGAAGGCCGGCCCCGATGGTCACGAGAGAACGGGTGGGACGGTACGACCACTCACGCAGTTCAGCGACTCGGCGCAGGCTGATCACCGTCTCGGGTCGGCGCGCATGAAGGTTGACCTCGACCATGAAGTCCGTGCCTCCTGAAATCACATCGGCCTGCGGATCTGCGGCCAGCATGTCGAGGAGCTGGTCGACGCTGGTCGGGGAAAGGACGGACATTCGGCGAGTTTACAAAATGTTCAACCGCTCGAACGCCGAAGAACCGAATTGTCTCGACAAGGATCTCTCAGGACTTTCCGTCCCAATGGGCAAAGGTGTCGATCATCGCCCGGACATCGCCGAGGGGATACAGAATCGGACAGGTGCAGCCGTGATCGATGTAATGACGCACCCGCTCACGAGCTTCTGCGGGGGTGCCACTGGCGGTCAGCATCTGAACGATTTCGTCGGGAACCAAGCGGCTCGCGGCTTCGACTTGTTCGTGGGTGGCCGGCCAGGTCAAGACTTCGCCGACTGCGTCCAGAAGGGACTGGGGAACTCCTGACGCCTTCATGATGTGCGGTTGCTGGCCGAGATATTGGGTGACCATCATGCGCGCCATGTCGAGAGCGGTTTTACGGTCTTCGTGGACACTGCACACGACCAGTTGCGGCCGATCGATGTCGTCGAGTGACCGACCGGCCTTCGAGGCGCCGCGGTCGAGGGCTTCGAGGGCCTGGTCGTTGTATTCGGGTGAGACGAGGTAGTTGAGGACGGCACCGTCTGCGATCTCACCCGTGAGTTCCATCATCTGCATTCCGGTTGCCCCGATGTAGATCGGAACGTTCTTCGCGCGACGTTCCTGATACACGTAGTCGAGTTCGACTCCGTCGAGCTGCACGTACTCACCGTGGAAGGTGACGTTCTCATTGTTGAGAAGTCCGCGAACAGCAGTGACGATCTCACGCATGACGCGCAACGGCTTGTTGCGCTGGATGCCGACCTTCTGCGCGAGTGGATCCCACCAGGCGCCGATCCCGAGGATGACGCGACCCGGAGCGAGATCATCGAGGGTGGAGAACGTGGCTGCCAGTCGAGCCGGATTTCGACTCCAGCAGTCGACGACACCGCTTCCGACGGTGATCTTCTCGGTGACGCTCGCAAATGCAGCCATTGGCACGGTGGCCTCGCGTACGAGCCTGCTCTCTGCCTGCCAAACAGCGGAGAACCCCTTCGCTTCGGCATATTGGGCGAACTCCATGCCCTCGCGAATCGGATGGGCGTCCTGAAGGTAGATGGCGACTGGCTGGGTCATCGGTTCAGCGTAGTCATGAATGGGTCGCGAGGGATCACATCAGAGTCGAGCGAAGAGCCGCTGTGCTGCCTCGCCGGCTTTGCGACGCACCTCGTCCTCGTCGACGCGAGTCGGGCGTCCTTGATCGAGAAGCACCTCGCCCGTATCGGAGACGACCGAGATCGCTCTCGTCCCCGGCGTGAACGCAGTGTGCCATGGGCTGTCGGCGTGATCGTAATTCCACGTCACGACGTCGTTGCGGCACTCGGGTAGGAAGTCGAACCCGTTCGCCACCCAGGTCCAGACGTCCTCGGGATTCGCTGTGATGTCGTGAGCCCGTCGTGCGACATAGGCGAGCCGGAACTCTTCGAGCATGTCGGCGCCGATCCCGTCGGTGCCGAGGACGATGCGGTTCGACCACTTGGCGGGATGCGCATATCCGACAGAGTTGTTCATGTTGCTGCGCGGATTGTGGGCGATGGTGCCCGCGAGCGGGCGGTCGAGATGGACGCAATGGACGAGGAGCCAGTTGTCGCGGGTGAGGTTTTCGAGCCTGCTGCCGGCAGCGATGTCGTCCGGTCCCTCGGCAACGTGGATGTGGACTCCGACTCCGAGATCGACCGCCAGTCCTGCGGCGTTTTCGAGCAGTTCGTCGGAACACGTGAACGCCGCATGGACGCCGACGAGTCCGCGTCCTCCCTTTCGAATGAAACGTTCATTTTCGGCAAGACCGCGCCTGCCGCCGTCGGGACCGTGCCGATCGGTGACCCCGTACGAGCACACGATGCGCACGCCGACTTCCTCACACGCTCGTTCGATCACATCGAGTGATCCTTCGATCGCGTTGGGGCTCTCATGGTGGTCGATGATGCCTGTTGTTCCCGACATCAGGGCTTCCATCGCGCCGAGTTTGGCTGACCAGTAGATCATGTCGACATCGAGTGCGGCATCGAGGCGCCACCAGATCTGCTCGAGGACCGTCAAGAAGTTCGTCGGCTGATGCGGCGGTGCGGGCATTCCCCGGGCAAGAGCCGAATACAGGTGATGATGAGCGCAGACGAGACCCGGTGTCCGTGATCCTGCGTCAGCAGAGGCTGTCCGGTCACCCATCGGGTCAGTCATCGCCGGCAGCTTCGGAGCGCCGCATCGGAAGCTTCGTTCGCCACGTTCCATCGGAATCGTGGAGTGCAGCGGCCACCGCACCAGCGGTCGGCACGAGACCGATCTCTCCGACACCTTTGATTCCATACGGGGCATTCGGCTCGGGCGACTCCACGAGATGCACGGTGATCTTGGGGACGTCCTTTGCGCGAATGATGCCGAGCGATCGGAGAGTCATGTTCGTCGGGAAGGCCGTCTCGGGATCGGATGGGAAATCCTCGGTGAGTGCGTAGCCGAGTCCCATGTGCACGCTTCCCTCGATCTGTCCCTCACACAGAGTCGGGTTCACTGCTCGACCGACGTCGTGAGCGGCAACAACTTCGACGACGCGCCCCGAGTCGCGATCGACTTTCACGAGCTGAGATGCGTAGCCGAATGTCGAGTGGATCGTCGGGTTCTCCGCCTCGCCGAGCTTCTGAGTCCAGTCGACCCGATATTCGCCGTAATGGTCGACGTCGACGGCGCAGCCTGCACTTCGGGCGGTCTCGCACGCCGCCTTGACGGCACCGGCACCCATCAACGTGCCGCGCGAACCAGTCGTCTGGCCGAATCCGAGTTCGCGCGTCGTGTCCACGATGACATCGATGCGTGCGGGGTCGACTCCGAGTTCCTCGACGACGACTTGTCGAGCAACGGTGTTGATGCCCTGACCCATCTCCGTCCAACCATGGCGGACTTCGACGCGACCATCGGATCGAAAGCGCACGACGGCACCAGTGACCTCTTTGAAACCGTTGCCGAGGCCGCTGTTCTTGAGGCCGAGTCCGAGGCCGACGGCCCAGCCGCCGGCAACCGCCTCGTCGTACGCGGGTTTGATCTCGTCGAGGCAGCGTTCCGCGCCGAGACAGCCGTCATCCATGATCTGACCGGGGCCCCAGATCATGCCTGGTCTGATGACGTTCCGCTTCCGCATCTCCCATCCGCTGATTCCGACCTTCTCGGCGAGTCGATCCATGACACCTTCCATGGCGAACTGAGCCTGGTTGGCTCCGAATCCGCGAAAGGCACCGCAGACCGGATTGTTCGTGCGAACCGCAACGGCCTCGACATCGATGGTTGGCAGATGATACGGACCGCTGGCGTGTCCGGCCATGCGCTCGAGCACCTTCATGCCGACGCTCGCATAGGCTCCGCTGTCGCCGACCGCACGAACTCGAAGCGCTGTCAGCTTGCCGTTCGCGTCACAGCCGGCTGTGTAGACCATGCGGATCGGGTGACGTTTGGCGTGCATGCGAAGGGATTCTTCGCGTGACAGCGTGCATTTGACCGGCCTGTCGAGGAGCCACGCAGAAAGGGCTGTTTGAGCTTGGTTGCTCATGTCTTCTTTGCCGCCGAAGGCACCGCCATTGGTCACGAGTTCGACTGTGACCTGGTCATTCGACACCCCGAGGACTCGTGCGATGTCGTTGCGATCGTCCCACACGCCCTGTCCTCCGGAATACACGTGCAGATGACGACGACCATCACTCACCGACGGCACAGCAACCGTGCTCTCGGGTTCGAGGAAGGCGTGTTCGATGCGCTGCGTTTCGAAGACTTCGGTCACCATATGCGGACTGTCTGCAAGAGCCCGATCGACATCGCCGCGGGCGTACGCGCTGGTGCTCAAACGATTCGAATCCGTTCCCCAGACCGCGACGTCGGACGACTCGAGCGCGCGATGTGGATCGGTGATCGGAGAAAGAGGGGAATAGTCGACGCGGACGAGCGAGACCGCGGATCGCGCAGCCTCACGAGACTCGGCGATCACGACAGCGAGGACGTCACCTGCATAGCTGGTTCGTCCGCCGACCGGAATCATGATCGGCCAGTCCTTGTGGATCAATCCGACTTTCAGCTCGGCGGGAACATCGGCTGCGGTCAGGACAGCGACGACGCCGGGCGCTGATGAAGCTTTGGCAGTGTCGATGCCTGCGATATCGGCTCGGGCATGCTCTGTGAGGACGAGTGCCGCGTGCAGCATGCCGGGAAAGCGCAAGTCGTCGACGTAGCCGCGGTCGCCGAGTGCGAGCTGCTCGGCTTCGTACTTCGCGGTTCTCGCACCGATACCGCCGTTGTGATCCGGTCGGCCTTCGATGCCCTTCGCCACCATTTCGATCGCCTCGAGAATCTTGACGTAACCGGTGCACCGACACAGGTTCGCTCCGAGGTGTCGCGACATGTCTTCGCGTGTGAGTGCCGCACCCTTCTTGTCCACCTGGCTCTTCGCGCGCATCACGATTCCTGGGATGCAAAAGCCGCACTGGAGTCCTCCACACGCAGCAAAAGCAGCGGCATAGAGGGACCGTTCGGTCTCGTCGACGCCTTCGAGGGTCACGATCGACTTGCCCGACACTTTGTCGAGGGGCTGCTGGCAGCTGACGACGGCTTTTCCGTCGATGAGCACGGTGCAGCAGCCACACTGACCAGAGGGGGAGCAGCCGTCCTTCGCAGCAGTCAGGTCGAGTTCCTCGCGCAGCGCTGCCAGCAGATGCGGGTGGCGTGCAGACACGTCGACAACTGCGCCGTTGACGTTCAGGTGAACCTTCGTCTCTGTGATCTGCTGGCTCATGTCACTCGCTGCTCCATCTCTATGGGATCCCGAATCGAGTCACTCGGGTGGCTCGATCACTCCACGTTGGCCCGTGATGCGCTGGTAGACCTCGGGTCGCCGATATCGACCGAAATCGAACAGGGTCTTCTTGTAGCGCGCACACCAATCCAGGTCACATGATGCGACGATGAGTTCGTCGTCAGTGGTCAGAGTCTGGGCCACGATCTGGCCGCTCGGGGCGATGATGCAACTTTGCCCGAGCGAATCGACGCCTTCCTCCACGCCGGCTTTCGCCACACCCACGACCCATGTTCCGTTCTGGTAGGCGCCCGACTGCATCACGAGTGAATTGTGGAACCCTTGCAGAATGTCCTGAGAGGGGTCGGGCACGTAGTGAATGGGTGTGTTGTACCCGCACAGGATCATCTCGACGCCTTGAAGTCCCATTTCCCGATACGACTCTGGCCAACGTCGGTCGTTGCAGATCATCATGCCCATGAGACCGCCGAAGGCGCGCCAGACTCCGAAACCTTCGGGTCCCGGTTCGAAGTAGTAGCGCTCAGCGTGCTGGAAGGGCCGATCAGGTTCGTTGTGTTCGTGGCCCGGGATGTGCACCTTGTGGTAGCGGGCGACGA
>JBDLRO010000223.1:0-3869 GCA_039800025.1 Actinomycetota bacterium
AATCGATCGAATCGAGGATTTGGCCGTCCGCTCGAGCCGTGCCGACCTGGGGCAGTGGCCCCTCGTCGCACTGCATTGCTGCGACCGTTCGCCGGTAACGTAGGGGATCGTTCAGGCTCCCATCGTCTAGTGGCCTAGGACACCACCCTCTCAAGGTGGCGGCACGGGTTCGAATCCCGTTGGGAGTGCTCGAAGTCGTCATCGTGACCATGTAGGCCCGGCACGTGTCTCGTCGACCGTTCAGGTTCACGCCACTTGTCTTCGCCCAGCCTCAGCGCGGGTATCGATGTACTGAGTCGAGGGATCTCGGCCGTTTGTGACTCATATGTGGCAATACGTCGGTGGGTATCGGCGAATTTCTTGACTAGGGTTTGTCCCATGTTGAGGCGGTCGATGATCAAAGTTGTTGCCCTGTCTCTGGCCATTCCCCTCGCAGGAATCGCCATTCCGGCGTACGCCGAGGGGGGCGATCCCGTCAGCGTTTCGAACGACACGACGACGACCACTACGGTTCCCGCCGAAGCGTCGCAGGCTTCGGCACCGGCAGAGACCACGCAACCTCCGGTCGACGCAACCCAGCCACCCGCACCGGCCACTTTGGCTCCCGTCGACACCACTCAGCCTCCGGCTGACACGACTCTGCCGCCAGCTTCCAGCACGACGACACAGGCTCCTGCCACCGTCATCACATCGCCACCTTCGCCCGAGGGCACCCTCGACGTCATCGTCACCTACAAGCGCGGCGTCGACGTCGAAGGGGAAATCGAAGACCTCGCGCCCGTCGAAGTCGAGCACGTCTACGAAAAGGTTCTCAACGGAGCAGCGCTCACCGTCACCACGTCCGAACTCGCGGAATTGAAGAGCGATCCCGCCGTGTTACGTGTCGAGAAGAACACTCCGGTTCAGGCAACGGCAGTCACCTGGGGTCTTGATCGCATCGATCAGAGCTCCCTACCGTTGTCAGGAACATATGGCCCGCGACCCAACGGCAGTGGTGTGCGGGTGTACGTCATCGACACCGGTGTTGCCCCTCACGCTGAATTCGGTTCCCGTCGCGAAGTCGGTGCCTCAGTGTTCGGTGACGGAGTCGCCGATTGCAACGGCCACGGAACACATGTGGCCGGCACGATTGCCGGGTCGAGTGTCGGTGTCGCACCCGGAGCAACCATTGTTCCCGTACGCGTACTCGACTGCGATGGTTCCGGTTCCGTTGGCGCAACGATCGCCGGTCTCCAGTGGGCATACGACGACGCGAGTGCGCGCGGATCACGCGGCGTCATCAACCTGAGCCTTGGCGGTCCGCTCAATTACAGCCTCAACGACGCAGTCAACACCGCCGTGAATCGGGGCATGACCGTCGTGGTGGCGGCGGGCAATCAGGGAACGAATGCCTGTAACACGTCACCTGCGAGTGCAGCGCTTGCCATCACCGTTGCGGCGACGGCGAGCGACGACTCCCGCGCATCGTTCTCGAACTTCGGATCCTGCATCGACATCTACGCACCAGGCGTGGGCATCACCTCGACCTGGCTGGGCGGCGGCTACGCCTCGCTGTCCGGTACGTCGATGGCTTCCCCGCACGTCGCCGGCGCAGTGGCAGTTCTGGCCGGTCAGCAGCCTGGCGCATCGCCGGCATCGTTGACCTCGCAGATCATCTCGAGATCGACGTCCAACGTGGTCAAGGGAATTACCAGTCGAACGAACTCGGTGAACCGCATGCTGTGCGTGGCTCCGGAGGCGAGTCTGGTCATGGCGACCACGGCGTTGCCCGTCGTCATGGCACGATCGTCGTTCTCCCTGCCACTGTCGGCGACGGGAGCGTCTGGCCCGTATCGCTGGAGTGTGGTCGGAGGCAGCCTGCCACGTGGAATCTCTCTGTCGCAGAACGGTGTGCTCTCTGGTTCGTCGCGAAGTGCGACAACTGTGAACTTCACGGTCAGCGTCTCGAACAATTCCTGTCAGAGCGCAACTCAATCTCTGACTCTCCAAGTCGCGACACCCCTCGCGGTATCGACTCGCAAGTTGCCCAAAGCTTCTCTCAATTCCTACTTCTCGACCAACATCGCAGCCAGCGGTGGTTCGGGCCCGTACACATGGAGCCTGTCTGGGGCGCTTCCGCCAGGTCTGTCGTTGGGCCAGAACGGCACGATCTCCGGCGCACCAACCGCTGGAGGCACCTACTCGTTCAGCGCCGTCGTGACTGACACGTTCGGGTTCACGGCATCGAGGGGTTACTCGATCACGGTGAGCGTTCCGCGGGTGAGGGCCGCCAGGAACAGATAGAACTTCAACAACCGCTTCTGGTCGCGCTGATGTCGAGCCACTAGGGTTGCGCTGACAGCCACCCAATTAGGGCTCGCTGATTACTAGCCGATAGGTTATAGTCCATGGTCTACCGCCGGCAGCATCGTCGTGGAACCGACACGCAGATGCACCCCACCTACGAAAAGATTCTGAACACTGCGGTCGACGTGCTCATCGAGCAGGGTTTCGACAAGTTCAACGTGCAGGACGTTCTGGATCGCGCCGAGATCAGCCGTGGAACTCTCTATCACCATTACGGCGACGTTGATTCCGTGATCGAGGCAGCTCTCGCTGCATCGTTCTCGCGGGAACTGACAGCGAATCGGGAGACCCTCGAAGAACTCGTGAACAGGTGCAAGACCGCGACCGAATTCCGTCGGGAACTGAGGCGCCTGATCGACAGCTATTCGAAACTCCCTGCGTCGGTTCGCGTGCGGCGAGCACACACGATTTCGCTGTGTCAGACGCGACCGGATCTCGATGACGCGATTCGAGCCGAACAAGACGCGAGCAATCTGGCCTGGCAGGAACTCATCGAGTTGGCGCAGGAGAAGGGCTTCGCGCGCAAGGATCTCGATGTTCGGGAGGGTGCCGCCCTCGTGCAGGGACTCGGCATATCTCGCATCGTGGACGAAGTGTCATCGGAGCCGTTGAGCGATGAACGCTGGGCGGATGTGATCTTCAAGATCTACGACGCCTTTCTCTTGGTGCCGGCTCGCTGAACTCAGCACGATCTTCGGGCTCGAATTTTGTGTGACGTCTGCATGACGACCTTGTCATGACTCTTTCGGGTGAATTGGGGACAATGACCGAATGAGTATTTCGAGGACGGTCAAGCGCAGCACGATCTTCGCGCTGGTCGCAGGGTTGCTCGCCGCTCTCGTCCCGTTCGCACTCCCTGCGCAGGCCGTGGTTCCACAGGGGTATCTCCCCACCCAGGCCCTGCGGGTGATGGACACCCGGGTCGACGAGGGTGGGCCAACCTTCGGACCCGAGGAAAGGCGTCGGCTCCACCTCATTTCCAATGTGCCCCGCGGCGCGATCTCGGTCGAGTTGAACATCACTGCTCTCGAGGCTTCGGACAACACCAATATCACGATCTGGCCGGCAGGTCAGGCCCGGCCGTACACGTCATCGCTCAACATCGGGCCGGATTCAGTGCGCTCGAACACCATCCTCGTCGACTTGGGTGAGTACTACGCACTCGACATGTACAACGAGGCTGGCTCGGTCGACGTCATCGTCGATGTCATCGGCTGGTTCTCGAGTGATTTCGTCGGCATTCGCCCGACGCGCATGGTCGACACTCGGTTCGGATTCGGGGCGTCATTGGTGCAGGCCGGCACGGACCAGAACGTCATGATCGGCGGCCGTTTCGGTGTGCCCGCCGATGCGAAGGCCGTTGCCATGAATGTCACGGCGATCGGTGCCACCGAGCCGACCTCGCTCATGTTCTGGCCGGCAGGAGCTCCGAAGCCACTCGTGGGAATGGTGGCCGTTCCGTCTGCAGGAATTCATGGCCAGTCGACGATCGTCGGTCTCGAACTCGGCACGTTCAGCATGTC
>JBDLRO010000224.1:0-3132 GCA_039800025.1 Actinomycetota bacterium
ATTCGCTGAAGTTGCCCTCGAACCATCTCACCTGGCTGTCGCCTTCGAAGGCGAGGACGTGGGTTGCGATGCGATCGAGGAACCATCTGTCGTGGCTGATGACGACTGCGCAGCCGGGAAAAGCCTCGAGGGCGTCTTCGAGAGCACGCAGAGTGTCCACGTCGAGGTCGTTCGTGGGCTCGTCGAGGAGCAGGACATTGCCGCCTGTCTTGAGCAACTTCGCGAGGTGCACGCGATTGCGCTCGCCACCGGAGAGATCGCCGACTCGCTTCTGCTGGTCGCTTCCTTTGAAGTTGAACGAGGCCACGTAGGCCCGCCCGTTGATCTCGCGACCGCCGACTTTGAGGTGCTCGACACCGCCGGTGATCTCCTCGTATACGGTGGCATCGTTGTCGAGAGTGTCGCGACTCTGGTCGACATATGCCAGTTGAACCGTGTCGCCGATCTTGATGGACCCGGAATCCGGGGCTTCCTGGCCGGTCAGCATCCGGAAAAGAGTCGTCTTTCCGGCGCCGTTCGGACCGATGATGCCGACGATTCCCGCAGGGGGGAGAGAGAACGACAGATCCTCGATGAGGAGCCGATCTCCGAAACCCTTGTTGAGGTGATCGACCTCGATGACGGTGTCGCCGAGTCGACCGCCGGCTGGGATCATGATTTCGAGTTTGCTCGCACCGCGATCAGCGCTCTCGGCCTCGGCGTGCAGACGTTCGTATGCTGTGAGTCGTGCCTTGCCCTTGGCCTGTCGGGCCTTCGGGGACATGCGCACCCATTCGAGTTCCCGTTCGAGAGTTCGTCGGCGGTTCTCGTTGGCCTTCTCCTCACGTTCGAGGCGCTGCTGCTTTTGCTCGAGCCAACTCGAGTAGTTGCCCTCGAAGGGGATGCCGCGGCCTCGGTCGAGTTCGAGGATCCACTTTGCGACATTGTCGAGGAAGTATCGGTCGTGGGTGATCGCCACAACAGTTCCTGGATATTCCTTGAGGAACCGCTCGAGCCAGTCGACGCTCTCGGCATCGAGGTGGTTCGTGGGTTCGTCGAGCAGCAACAAATCGGGCCGACTGAGCAGGAGGCGACACAGAGCAACTCGGCGGCGTTCGCCACCCGAAAGTTTGGTGACATCGGCGTCATTGGGCGGGCATCGCAGCGCATCCATTGCGATCTCCACGTTGCGCTCGAGGCTCCAAGCATCGGTTGCAGCGATCTTGTCCTCGAGCTCGGCTTGGAGAGCGCCGACCTTGTCGTAGTCGGCATCGGGGTCGCCCCACATCGCCATCACTTCGTTGTAGCGGTCGAGGAGTTGTTTGACCGGGGCCACGCCGTCCATCACGTTGCCGAGGACGTCCTTGTCCGGGTCGAGTTGCGGCTCCTGGGCCAGGTATCCGACAGAAAAACCTGGGGTCAGCCGGGCCTCACCCGAGAAGCCGTCGTCCAGTCCGGCCATGATGCGCAAGAGGCTCGATTTTCCGGATCCGTTCGGTCCGATGACGCCGATTTTCGCCCCGGGGTAGAACGAGAGCGAGATGTTCTCGAGAACGGTGCGATCGGGCGGATAATGACGTGCCAGCTTGTAGCAGGTGTAGATGAACTCGTGTGCCATGCGAGTGGCAAGGCTAGTCGCACAGTCGTGGACTCAGGCTCGTAGTCCTGTTCGACTCCAAGGGTTTGGTACGGTGATCCCATTCAGACGTGATCACACGCTCTCAATACCCAAGCTCTCAATGGAGGAATTCGATGGAACTGTTCTCTCAAGACGGTCTGGCATTCGCCACCCGATGGCTGCATGTCCTTGCAGGTATCGCGTGGATCGGATTGCTGTACTACTTCAACCTGGTCCAGGTGCCGGCTTTCGCTGCCTATGGCGATGAAGCCAAGGCGCGAAATGTCTCGATCGACAAGTTGGCGCGTCGGGCCCTCTGGTGGTTCCGTTGGGCTGCAGTCGTCACGCTCGTTCTCGGTCTGTTGATCATCGGTGTCACCGAGAACTACATGCAGGACTTCATGTCGGAGACGTCGGCGTTCGGCCTGCCCCACAACGCGGCGATCTTCGTCGGCATGTTGATGGGCATCCTGATGGCAGCGAACGTCTGGATGGTCATCTGGAAGAACCAGAAGATCGTTCTCGCGAACGCGGCCAACGTGCTCTCGGGTGGCGAAGCCGATCCGAACGCAGCGGCAGCTGGGCGTCGGGCTCTCCTCGCCAGCCGCCAGAACCTCATCTTCTCGGTGTCGATGCTGTTCTACATGGTGGGAGCCTCGCACTTCTTCGGACCGCTCTATGACGGAAATTCGGCTGGAAAGGCCTGGCTGTTCGTCATCATCGCTGTTGTGATCGGCGGGCTGTTGCAGTTGAACGCCCTCGGAAAGCTCGGTGGGACCGCTGCGACCAACAAGCTTCTGTGGCCGTACGAGAGCCACAAGAACGCCATCTATACGGCCATCGGTCTGTGGGTCGTTCTCTACATCCTCGGGGAGATTCTCCTCAAGGCCTGAGCCGATGATCGAACATTCGAAAAAGGGAGGCTGCCCCACGGGCGGCCTCCCTTTTTGTTTCGTCGGAACGCGAGGACCCGGCTTCGAGCCGGAATCTCAGGACACGGTCAACAGACTGTCCATACTCGAGTGGCCTGGAATCGTGCAGTAGATCCGATACTCGCCTGGTTCGAGAGTGATCGTGCCTCGATCGAAATCTCCACGCTTGTTGACCACGAGTTCGAGGTCCCCGTACACCTTGTCGTCCTTCAAGATCACCAAGATGTGTTTGACGTTGTCGTCATTGGCGAGGAACACGTCGATCTCACCAGCTGGGGCGGTGTACTCCTCGCTGTCCCACCGAATCGTCGGAATCGCCTTGACGACGAGGTCGGCATCGGCGGGAATCGTGTAGGTCGGTTCGCTCGAGCCACCGCCGCAGGCAACGGTGAACGGCATCACAGCGACGACGGCGACGGTGGACAGGCGGAAAACTCTGCTCGAGAGGGTCATGCACCGAAATCTACAAGGCTTGTCGTGGCGCTGGGCATCGCTGCGGTCCCAGTCCTTCGCCTCGGGGAGACGAGAGTGCGCGGGTACAGTCTTCAGTGATGTCCGAAACGACGACCCCCACTGTGCATCCCATCGAACAAGGTCCGAACG
>JBDLRO010000225.1:0-3522 GCA_039800025.1 Actinomycetota bacterium
TCGATGGGGCGACCTCTCGGTGAATCGGTAGACATATACCTGTGCGTGAGCAGGATCTCCTCGACTGGGAATGGGTTCGTTCTCACCGTGACCAATCGTGGCCCCGTTTCGCGTGCTCACAGCTCGCCGAGCGATCTCGGGCGCGACCCGACGAGGCTGTCGTGGGTGACGGCTCACGCTCGCTGAGCGCTGCGGAGTTGGCCATCAAAGCAGCGTCGATTGCGTGCCGACTTGCCGAGGAACGGTCCAAGCAGCCCGTTGTTCTTCTTGTGGATCGGTCCCTCTCGTCGGTCGCAGGGGTCATCGGCGGGCAGTGGTCAGGACGATGTGTGATTCCACTCAGCATCGAAGAGCCCGTGACGCGCTTGGCGTCGATCATCGAGCGGGTTGGTGTATGCACAGTTGCGAACGTCTCAGGTGACGACGTTCGATCAGTGGGTGCTCACAGTGTCATGGATCTCATTCATGTCAGATCAGGGTGGGTCGACCCTCTTCCCTCTGTGGCAGATTCGCCTTCGCTGGTGATCTTCACATCGGGTTCGACCGGAGTGCCCAAGGGCGTCATTCGTACAGGATGGCAGGACGATGTCGGGGCACTCCGGGTGCGCAACGACTATCCGGATCAGTTTCGTTCGGCGATGTTCGCTCCATTGAATTGGATCGGCGGACTCAATGTTCTTCGGGGCCGCCTGAGCGATGGGTACCTCCTGATCGTCGATCCTCGATCCTCATCCGCTCATGATCTCGTCGAACTGCTTCGGCACGAGCGGATCGAAGCTCTGCATCTCACTCCTTCACTCGCCGAGTCCTTGAACCAATCGTTGGGTGGCGCCTCCCGTGTCGAATCGGTGAACAGAGTCCGATATCTCGGCGAGGAAATCCGCTGGACTGCGGTACGTGCAGCTCGGGCACTAGGCGGTCGAGACACACTCGTCCTCGCCACGTATGCAGCGTCTGAAACTTTGGGGACCATCGGACGTTCGGAGATCGCCGCTGATGAAGTGCTCGGCGATGGGCGCGTGCCGATCAGGGAATTGGCAGGGGACTACGTTCAACTCGAACCCATCGATGAGAGTCAGCCCAAGCTCCTCGAAATTTCCGTTCATCGTTGGGTGAGCCAGGGTTACTGGGGCGATCCGTTCAATACTCAGAGAGTCTTCGGTCTCGATACCGATGGAGATCCCGTGTACCGAAGCGGAGATCTTTTCGAGCGGAACTCGCACGGAGAGCTCGTCTTTGCTGGCAGAAGAGATGACGTCATCAAGATTGCCGGGAAGTTGGCGAATCCTTCGGAGACAACTGCTGCTCTGATGGCTTTCCCCGGAGTGCGGCAAGCCATCGTTCTGCCTCGGACCCTCCCGTCAGGACGAAAGCAGCTGACTGCCCATGTGGAAGTGTCGCCAGAAGTCGATCCCGACGGTGTGCGTCGCAAGTTGGCGGACGAACTGCCTGCTCATCTGATTCCGGCGGTGCTCGTTCGCCATGACCGACTTCCTTTGGCGAGTGCCGGGAAGGTCGATCGACAACGTTTGCTGAGCGAGCCGTTGGTTCAATGGAGAGCGTCTCCTCGTGTTGAGCCGCGAAACGACTTGGAGCTTTTCGTTCTCATCGAGGTGACACGCATGCTGGGTTTGCCGGATCTCGGCGTCGACGACGACCTGTGGACATTCGGGCTGGATTCGCTCGGCGCGATCGAATTGAGTGAAACGTTGTCTCGGGCGATGGCTTCGAACTTGACCGTGAATGATTTCATCGGTGCATCAACGGTTGCTGCGATTTCGAAACGGATTGCTGAGAGTCGGCCGTCGAAACCATCGAACATGGTGACGCTCGTCGAATCCGAAAGCGAGCCGTCGGTGTTCATCATGACCGGAGCTGGCAGCCCCGCTTTGCGATATCGCGAACTCGCACACGGTGTCGGGAAGGACGCTGGGGTTGTCGGTTTCGAACAATGGGGTTTGCTTCAGAGAACTCGTCCGGATCGTTCGGTGGGAGCTGCAGCAAAACGCAATGTCCGACACATCGTCGACGTTGCTGGTGATGGGCCACTCGTACTCATCGGTCATTCATGGGGCGGACATGTGGCTCATGAGATGGCTGTGCAACTCACCGAAACCGGACGCGAGGTCCTGCTCGTGATACTCGAATCGGGACGATCTCAGCGAGGCAAGTGGAATCACAATCTGCCAGCTGTCCTTCAATCGGCTGACAGCAACTGGTTGCAAAGACACAAGACGATTGCTCGTTGGCGCTTGTACTGGATTCTGCGACCTCGGCTGAGTTGGCTGATGCGTGACGACAGGTTCCAACGTTTCTTCTGGCGGGGAATACGCACTGCACGCCGCCATCGAGCCGGTGTGTTTCTTGGTCCGATGCTGGTGGTGCAAGCTGAGACATCGACAGTGGGGCAAGAGTGGCTCGATCAACCGGGTGTCCGAATTGCGACGACCACTGGCGATCATAACTCGATGTGCCACGCGCCCCATGTGCAAGGTCTGGCCGACATCGTGAACACCTTCATCACCTCGTATCTGGCAGAAAGGTCAGCTGCTCGAGGTTGAGTGACCAGCGAAAGTCATCGAAGTCGGGGACTGGATTCGTCGGATCTGTCAGTGGGTCGGGGACGATGATCGACCAGTTTTCGACAGCACCCATGTCTGCACGTCCGTTGACGAATCTGGGGAAACCGGGTCCACGCTGATCGGTGAGTCCATCGCCATTTCCGACGGCAACCAATTCGATCGTGTCGATGATCGGACTGTCGATCTGCGGTGGTCTCGTCTGGATCGTCGCGCCACCGGGTAGAGCGAATCCCCCGAAGTCGCCGAGAGGTGAAAGAAGGGGATCTTCGCCGACGATGTTCGAGTCATCGAGAACTGTGGCGTACAAGGTCGATGTGATGGAATCGGATGAGGTCACGAGCGAAGAGGTGACATTGGTTTCTCCCTCTACGCTCGACACGTCTTCAGGTGTGTTCAGGTAGAGAATCGAATGGGAGATGTCGACAGCAGAAGTAGCCGACACGGCTGCGCCGAGACCAGAGCCCACATTTTCGACGACGGTGCAGAAGTTGAGAGAAATCGATCCGTCGACATTCAAGGCCCCGGCAGACCCACCGGAGTTACCAGTGACCGTGCTGTTGCTCATGACCAGCGATTGGAGTGTGTAGATTGCGCCCCCAGCAGTAGATGCTTCGTTGTCGGAGAAGGTCGATCCACTGATCTGCACTGGGGGCAATGCGGCCCCCGCCGGCACGAGTTGGGGAACAAGCGACGGCGCGCTGTGAATCGCTCCGCCTTCGAAGCCGGTATTTCCCTCGAACTGTGACTGTGTGACGACGAGACGCCCGACCGCGTTGATTGCACCGGCACTTGCGCCGTCCATGCCAGGTATCGGGCTTGCCGACTGGAAGGTGTTGTTCGTGAACAGACTGCGCTCGATGACAGTCGCTCCACTCACCACCGACACGGCACCGGAGCCGCCGAAGCCGGACATGCCGAGATTGCGAATGGTGAGTGTGTT